>DASWKT010000162.1:0-13142 GCA_036396515.1 Anaerolineales bacterium
GGGCGTAGACAATATGAACAACGCTTATGACCCGCGTATGAAGGAATATCGTCTTCGAAAATTGCGGGCACTTCCGGGTTTTACGTTTCAGAAGCTGGATATTTCAGACAGGTCCATTATTGATCAACTCAAGGGATATAAATTCGATGGGGTGATCAACCTTGCCGCGCGCGCGGGTGTGCGCTACAGCGTTGCTGATCCATGGGTTTTTGTGGAAAGTAATTTGCTCGGAACCCTGAATATGCTGGAGCTATGCCGTCAGACCAGTACAAGGAAATTTATGGTTGCTTCCACCTCCAGCATTTACGGGGAAGATCCTCCATACCCAACACCGGAAAGCGCTTCGAGCAGTGAACCGCTTCAGCCTTATGCCGCCACCAAGAAAGGTGCGGAAGCCATGGCGCATGCCTATCATCATCTGCATAATATTGATATGACTATAATGCGCTTCTTCACTGTCTATGGGCCTGCGGGAAGACCCGATCTATCCATCTTCCGTTTTGTACAATGGATCAGTGAGGGACGTCCTGTGCGTGTGAACGGGGATGGCGAACAATCGCGCGGCTTTACGTATATCGATGATATTGCACGCGGTATTATCATTGCGTTGAAACCGCTTGGCTTTGAGATTTTCAATCTTGGCGGACATGAAGTAACAACGATCAATAATCTCATTAAGCTAATAGAAGATGTGGTTGGCAGGAAAGCCATCATAGAATATGGCCCCGCCGATCCGGCAGACATGCGCTCCAACTGGGCGGATGTAAGCAAGGCAGGTGAATTGCTTGGCTGGGAACCTCAGTTCAACATGCGGACTGGCATTGAGAAACTGGTGGAATGGTATAACGCGGAACGTGAGTGGGCGAGCCAGGTTCTTACAACGTAGAACGCCTACGGAATACGCATTCCGAATCACATACTGCATACTCCGTAAAGCGTATTCATGTCCTCTCTGAACGAAATATTCTCCGCGCTGAAACAGGATGCTTTGCTGGGTAAAGTAGTCCGCAATAGTGCCCACCTTTTCAGTAGTAACAGCCTCAGTCTGGTCTTGAGTTTCCTGATGGGAATCATGTCAGCGCAGCTTTTGGGCGTGGCGGGTTTCGGCCTTGTTGGCCTGGTGATGGGATACACGTCCACGGTTAACAGCCTGCTGTCATTCCGCATGAGCGAGTTGGTCGTGCGCTATGCGGGCGAATACATCGAGCGTGGTGAAAAGGTCAAGGCCTCCGTGCTGATCAAAGCCGCGGGCCTGGCAGAGGCTTTTGTCTCGGTATTGGCATTTGCACTGGTCGTGCTTACTTCTGGGCTGGCCTCGCAATACATTTCGAAAACTCCGAACACCGCCTGGATGTTCATTGCCTTTGCAGTTGGCCTGCTTGCAAATTTCAACTACGAAACTTCCATTGGCGTCCTGCAGATCACTGATAAGATCAGAATGCAGGGCACAATCAATCTGATTCATGGGATTGTTGGCGTGCTGGTGATCGCGGGCGCGTTCATCTGGGGCGGGGGTGTGGCCATCGTACTGCTGGCGTATTTGCTGGGCAAGATGATCCTCGGGTTGGGCGTCTTTCTCGTGGCGCAAACCCAGCTAAACCGCATCCTTGGGGCGGGTTGGTGGAAGGCTCCGTTTGCCTCAATTTCCTCCTATCGAGAATTGGCCCGCTTCGCGCTGAACTCCAATATCAGTGCCACGATCATCAAGATTTTCCGCGAGAGTGAAATTCTCTGGGTTGGGCTTCTACTCAATACTACTGCCGCAGGCTATTACAAAGCCGCATATACGATCGTTGGCCTGCTCGCAGTTGCGGCCGATCCGCTGATCGCTACTGTCTATCCGGAACTCAACCGCCTTATTATGCAAAAAGCCTGGCCGCGCTTGCGCGACGTTTTGCGCAAAGTCACAACGCTGGCGTTTGGATATAACCTCGTCCAGGCACTTGGTTTCCTGCTTTTTGGCCGCTGGATCCTATGGCTCTACGGCAAACAATATGTGGATGCGTATCCTGCGCTGATCGCTTTGCTCGTGGGGCTGGCATTCAATTACACATTGTTCTGGAACCGCCCACTATTGCTTTCGTTGGGGCTTTCGGAATATCCGATTAAAGTCACTCTTATCGTCGGACTGATTAAAATTGCGCTGGCTTTCGTGCTGGTTCCGAAGTTTGGATATGTCGCCGCCGGAGCTCTGCTTTCGTTTTATTACATCGCCTCAGTTGGGGTCATGGCCTGGCGCGGCTTGCGAGAGATTCGCTATCAAGAACAAAAAACATGAGGATAGCCGCCATCACCAGCTCGCGTCTCCCATCGCTTACTGCCAACTCGATTCAGGCGATGAAGGTCTGTCAGGCGCTCATGCAGCTCGGACATGACGTCCGCATCTTTGCCCCGCGAGAAACGGAGGTCGTGTCCCCAGACGCGCTCCGCGAACATTATGGCTTACGCCTCTCTCCGGACCTTGAATTGCTCCCGTCTGTCAGGCAATTCAAACGCCTTGACTTCATCCTGCACGCGCAGTCCGCCGCACGCAAATTCAAAGCGGATCTGATCTATACGTGGCTGCCTCAATCTGCGGTGATGGCGCTTTGGCGCGGATATCTGGTCATCCTTGAAATGCATGCAGATGTAACAGGACACCTGGGACCAGGGTGGCTTCGTCGGTTCTGGAGAGCGCGGGGCCGCAAGCGGATGACGGTCACCACTCAGGCGTTGAGAAAAGCCTTGGAACGGTCAACAGGCTTCGGCTTTGAAAATGAGGCGGTGATCATCGCTCCCAATGGTGTGGATCTGGAAAATTATGAAAACCTTCCTGATCCTTCGAGCGCGCGCCGTAACCTCAATCTCAAAGACGGTTTGACAGTTGGGTTTACAGGTCATATTTATCCCGGGCGTGGCGCGGATTTGTTGTTTGATCTGGCAAGCCAAATGCCGCAGGTCAATTTTCTGTGGGTGGGTGGGACTCCTGAGCTTGTTTCGTATTGGCAATCAAGATTGAGCGATAGTCAACTCAAGAATGTAACGATGACAGGTTTCATCGAGCATCGTCGCATTCCGCTTTACCAGGCCGCGGCGGATATTTTGCTCATGCCCTATGGCCGTTCGATCTCTGCCTCAAGCGGACAGGACATTGCCGAAGTGATCAACCCAATGAAGATGTTCGAATATATGGCATCGGCCCGTGCCATTGCAAGCGCTGGTCTTCCGGTCATCCGTGAAGTGCTAAATGAAAAGAATGCAGTCTTCTGTGAGCCCGGAAATGTAAACGAGTGGAAATCCGTGATTGAATCTTTGCTTGCCGACGAAAAACGTCGCGTTGCTTTAGGTGCACACGCGAGAAAAGATGTGGAACGCTATACCTGGACGCAACGAGCCCGCCGTATTTTGGATGGCTTTGCATGAAATCAAAGTATTTGGATTTGAAAGACTTGGTGTATATTGGACCTGTCTCACTAGGGTTAAGTACATTGCTTGCTTTAAGCCAAGCTGGCAACTGGCTTACCGGGTTTTTGGGCTTTAGTGTCCTTGTATTTTTGGGGCTGTCAGCTCTAGTATCGTCTGTTCGATGGGCTTCGGGCGGCAAAATACTGGCTTGGATTGTTGGACTAGCCTTTGTCTTGCGGTTGGCAGGCGGTGTTGCCACCTACATGCTCCTCCCAATCTATGGCTACAGTGATGCTGATGACCAGGCAGGATATGTTTTTACAGACGCGCACCGTCGTGACGATCAGGCCTGGGAGCTGGCAAGTTCGGAACGCCCCATCCTTGACGCATTCAGCAGCAAATACGCTTCTGATCAATATGGCGGGCTGCTGACATTAAGCGCATTTGTTTACAGATATTTGTCGCCGGATACGCAGCGACCATTGATGTTGATCCTGCTCTCCGCGCTTGTCGCTGCGCTGGGGGTTCCATTCCTGTGGCGGGCGGCGAACCAGGCATTTGGCGAAAAGGTTGCGTGGGCTTCCACATGGATATTTGCTCTGTACCCTGACAGTGTTTTGCTTGGCGGCTCTGCCATGCGTGAACCTTACTTAATGACGTTTAGCGCATTTGCCCTGTGGGGTTTTGTTGATGGATTTCATCGCGCTGAGCGGAGTGAGCCGCTAGGTGAACACAGTCGACACTCCCCGGCATGGTCGGAGACCACACCCGGGGCAGGTGTGCACCTGGCGCAAGTGCAGGTGAGCGGCTGGTCATGGCTTGGACTTGGCTTACTGGGGATGTTGCTTGTCTCCCCTGTCGTTGCGCTTGTTACGCTGATCATCTTTGCAGGCTGGATCCTCTTTACATCTGAACGTGGGAACATTTCGTGGAAGACGGTCCTCATCTTAGGGATCATTTTTGTTGCTGGGCTATTTTTCCTTTCATCTTCACTCAATCGTTCGGGCGAATTCGATTCAACTTCCCCTTTGCATGTGATCAACGACTGGCTGCGGCTGGCTGTCAAATGGGATGCCTATCAACTGGAACGCGAATCTGGCTGGGTACAAAAGTTGTTTGACGAAATGCCGGAGTGGATGCGCCTGCCCTTCATTGCGATATATGGAACTCTCCAGGATGTGCTGCCTGCTGCTTTGATTGTGCCAACAGAATTCATTTGGAAGGTGATCTATGTTGCCCGCTCGCTTGGCTGGTACTTGTTGCTTCCGATGCTGGTCCTCGCCTTCGTGGCCGCGGCAGGAGAACGATCGGGAAAGCTACGGAATCTGTGGATGTGGTTATCGCTTCTCGTGTGGATCTGGATCCTGCTTGCCGCATTACGCGCTGGAGGCGACAAGTGGGATAATCCCCGTTATCGAACGATCCTGTTCTTGTGGCAATCCATCGTCGCGGGCTATGTATGGGTCTGGTGGCGTGAGACGCGCAGTTTTTGGTTTAGGCGTGTGCTTGCTTGTGAAGTCGTGTTTCTGCTGGTGTTCACCCAATGGTATGGCAGTCGTTATTTATACTGGGGTGGCCAATTGCCGTTTGCCGTGATGGTCGCAGTGATCGTCGGGCTCTGGATGGTCATTCTGGGAATCGGCTGGTGGCAGGATAAGAAGCGCGCTTGACAGTTATGGATGTAAGTTTATAATTCAGTGGCTGAATTTTGAAACAAGGAGAATCAATGCCCACTGCTTTAATAACGGGAATCACCGGCCAGGACGGCTCGTATCTGGCCGAGTTGCTGCTTTCAAAGGGATATCGTGTGGTTGGTGTTGCGCGTCGATCGAGTACTGTGACATATGAGCGTATTGATCATCTTCTGGACGACATCACCGTTGTTCAGGGTGACCTGCATGACCAGGGTTCCCTGTTGTCCTTACTCGAGGAATATCAGCCGGTGGAAGTGTATAATCTCGCCGCGCAATCTTTTGTTCCTACTTCGTGGAATCAACCTGCGCTGACAGGTGATATCACAGCCTTGGGTGTCACACGCATCCTGGAATCCATCCGCTATGTAAATCCGAAGATTCGTTTTTATCAGGCTTCTTCAAGCGAAATGTTCGGCAAGGTTCTCGAAGTGCCGCAACACGAGACCACCCCTTTCTACCCGCGCAGTCCGTACGGGGTGGCAAAGGTCTATGGGCACTGGATCACGGTGAACTATCGTGAGTCTTTTGACATGTTTGCAGTTTCCGGAATTTTGTTTAACCATGAAAGCCCGCGCCGCGGGATGGAATTCGTTACTCGCAAGATTGCAAATGGAGCAGCACGTATCAAGCTTGGTCTCGCGAAGGAGTTGCGTCTTGGCAATCTTGAATCACAGCGCGATTGGGGGTTTGCAGGCGATTATGTAGAAGCGATGTGGCGCATGATGCAGCAGGATAAGCCTGATAATTTTGTGATCGGTATGGGGGAAACCCACGCTGTTCGTGAGTTTTGTGAGATCGCTTTTGGTCACGTTGGCCTGGATTATAAAGACCATGTTGTTCAGGATGAAAAATTCTATCGTCCTGCCGAAGTCGATTTGCTGATCTCTGATCCAGGCAAGGCACGTTCGGTCCTTGGCTGGGAACCCGCAGTCACGTTCAAGGAGCTTGTCATCATGATGGTCAATGCAGATCTTGAGCGGCTGAATCATAAAAAATAGACCATGTGTGATCTGTCCCTGATTATTCCGCTGTATAACGAAGAAGAAAATCTGCCTCTCCTGTACGATTCCATACGAAAGACATTGGAACCCATTCAACGAAAATGGGAGATTATCTTTGTGGACGATGGGAGCCAGGATAAAAGCCTGGACGTTCTAAAAACACTCGTGGAGAATGACCCCGGGCACGTGCGTGCGGTAGCCTTTCGCCGCAACTTTGGGCAGACCGCCGCAATCACCGCAGGGATCGATTATGCTCAGGGGGACACCATCGTTTTGCTGGATGCCGATATGCAGAACGATCCTGCTGATATTCCACTGCTGCTTGCGAAACTTGACGAAGGATATGACCTCGTGAGCGGCTGGCGCAAGGATCGAAAAGATAACCACCTGACCCGTACAATTCCATCCATTTTTGCCAATGGGTTAATTTCATGGGTGACCGGTGTTCACTTGCATGACTATGGCTGTACACTCAAAGCCTATCGCAGGGATGCGCTGGAAGGGTTCCGCCTATATGGAGAAATGCATCGCTTCATTCCTGTGTTCGCACATTCAGTTGGGGCACGCATTACGGAGATCCCGGTCCGTCACCACCACCGTAAGTTTGGGGAAGCAAATTACGGCCTGGAAAGAACCTTAAAGGTGATCCTCGATTTGTTCACTGTAAAATTCCTGCTTAATTATTCCCACAAACCAATTCGCCTTTTTGGCGGCGCGGGCATGATCTTGATCACCGTCAGTGTAGCCCTGCTCCTGTATCTGTTCATTCGCCGTGTATTTTTCTCGGTGGCGGTGCTTGGCTCGCCATTTTTTCTGATTGGTGTGATGTTCTTCATCCTGGGCTTTCAATCCATCCTTATGGGTCTCATCGCCGAATTGCTCGCCCGTACCTACCATGAGTCGCAGGCCAAGCCCACTTATACCGTTCGTGAGATGATCAATATCAAGCGTGAGAATTGATGCGCATCCTGGTTCTGAACCATGAGTTTCCTCCAATTGGAGGGGGTGGTGGCCGCGCGGCCGAAGATATTTGCCGCGAGTTATCAAGGCGGGGATATGAGATTAAAGTCCTGACAGCCCATATCAAGGGATTGCCACGTGAAGAGGAGCGGGATGGATATCAGGTTATTCGTTTGCCCTCTTGGCGGACTCAACCCTATAAAGCCAGCTTTCTCTCCATGGCCGCCTACGTTCTCGCGGGACTTTGGACTGGTCACCGTTTAATCCGCAGTTTCAAGCCTGATGTCATTCATGCGCACTTTGCCGTGCCTGCGGGCGCGCTGGCACGGGCGCTTTCATGGATGACCGGTGTTCCCTACGTTTTAACTGTTCACCTTGGGGATGTGCCGGGTGGTGTTCCCGAAAAAACGGGAGGCTGGTTCCGGTGGGTCTACCCGTTTACGCGCGGCATCTGGAGGAATGCAAATCAAATTGTGGCAGTGAGCGAGTTCACGCGGCAGCTTGCCCTGAAGAAATATGACGTAAAAATTCAAGTAATCCCCAATGGGGTGGATCTAGGCACTGTGGCGTCCAATTTCATTCATCTAAACCAGCCGCCGCGCATTGTCTTTGCAGGCCGATTTATGGCGCAGAAGAATCCGTTGCAGTTGGTGCAAACTCTGGATGGATTAAAGCAACTCCAATGGCAATGCGTGATGATCGGGGATGGGCCATTGATGCAGGATGTCAGACGTGCAGTGGCAGAATCAGATTTGGAGAACCGGTTTCAATTCACAGGCTGGATCGATCCGCAGGATGTGTTGAATTGGTTTGACAGAAGTGATATCCTGTTCATGCCCTCTCGCTCTGAAGGGTTGCCTGTGGTGGGGGTCCAGGCGCTGGCGAAGGGTCTGGCAATCGTTGCAAGCCAGGTTGGCGGATTCGTTGACCTTGTGGATCATGATAAAAACGGCTATTTAATCCATCAGGAAGATATTGCCAAATTTTCGACATCGTTGCTGGGCTTGCTTTCAGACTCAAATCGCCTGCTTTCCTTTCGCAATGCCAGCCTGGAGAAGGCAAAGTGTTTTGAAATTAATCAAGTCGTTAAGGAATACGAGAATATCTTTCTGAGTGTTGTAACAAATGAAGGATGAACATGACCAAGAAACACACGGTTCTCATCACAGGTGGAAGTGGCTTTATCGGCACGAATCTGGTGCGATTGTTAGTGCAGAGCAGTGAATACCGTGTGGTGAATTTGGATGCGCTCACTTATGCCGCGAATCCGTTGTCGTTGGCTGACATCGAAGGAAATCAGAATTATGTGTTTGTGAAAGGGAATGTCGCAGATGGTGAACTGGTTTCCTCCCTGCTCGCGAAATATGAACCTATAGCTTTGATGCATCTTGCAGCTGAGACACATGTGGACCGTTCCATTGTCAACGCGGAAGATTTCATCCAGACGAATGTAGTGGGAACCTATTCCATACTGGAAGCCGCGCGTGCTTATTGGAATGTTTTGCCCGTTGAGCAAAAAAACTCATTTCGATTTCTGCATGTTTCAACCGATGAAGTATTTGGGTCCCTGAGTGAAGAGGGATATTTTTCGGAAAAGACTCCTTATGCGCCGAACTCGCCTTACGCGGCGTCCAAGGCGGCAAGTGACCATTTTGTGCGCGCCTTTCATCATACCTACGGATTGCCGACAGTTATCACGAATTGTTCCAATAATTACGGTCCCTATCAATTCCCTGAGAAGATGATCCCGCTGATGATTTTGAACGCGCTTTCCGGCAAGCCTCTGCCCGTGTATGGCGACGGGTCGAATGTGCGCGATTGGATCTATGTGGAAGATCATTGCAGGGCGGTGAAACTCGCTCTTGAGAAGGGCAAGCCAGGTGAAACATATGCCATTGGCGCGAACAACGAGCAAAAAAATATCAACCTGGTGAACCAGATATGCAGTATTCTCGATGATATTGCGCCGCCTGTGGAAATTCCTCCGTTGCGCGAACGCGGCTTGAAGAGCTATTCCGAATTGATCAACTTTGTGACGGATCGGCCGGGACATGACCATCGTTACGCGATCGATTCAGCCAAGATCACGCGTGAGTTGGGCTGGCAGGCTAAGGTGGGATTTGAAGCGGGTTTGCGTCGAACGATCGAATGGTATCTCTCCAATCCGAAATGGGTGGATCAGGCAAGCACTGGGTCCTATGGGGAATGGATCGAGAAAAACTATGCATGGCGAACGGAGCGGATGCGAAAGGAATCCGGATGAAGGGAATTATTTTGGCCGGGGGAAAGGGAACGCGTCTTTACCCGCTGACGATTGCCACCAGCAAACAGCTTTTGCCTGTCTATGACAAGCCCATGATCTATTACCCGCTTTCGATGCTTATGCTGGCAGGCATACGTGAGATCCTTGTCGTCAGTTCATTTGATGCTTTACCCGCTTTCAGGGAACTGCTCAAAGATGGTTCTCAATGGGGCTTGAAGTTTGAATATGCAGGGCAGAGTAAGCCGCGCGGTCTGGCGGATGCGTTTTTGGTGGGCCGTGAGTTTATTGGAGATAGCCCTGTTTGCTTGATCCTTGGCGATAATATCTTTTATGGCGAAGGGATGATTTCTTTGTTGCAGGAATGTGCATCGCTGAAGGAGGGCGCGATCATTTTTGGTTACAAGGTCAACGATCCTGAGCGCTACGGGATCGTTGAGTTTGATGACCAGTATCATGTTTTGAGCATTGAAGAGAAACCTGCCCAATCTAAATCGAGCTTTGCAATTCCGGGAATATATTTTTATGATAATCAGGTGGTAGAGATTGCCGAGGCACTTAAACCATCGCCACGCGGCGAGATCGAGATCACAGATCTGAACAGGGTCTATTTGCAAAGGGGACAGTTGAAGGCCAAGATGTTTGGCCGCGGCGTTGCCTGGCTGGATGCGGGCACGCATGAATCTCTACTCCAGGCGGCGTCATTTATTCAGACCATTCAGGAGAGGCAGGGACTGATGATCTCCTGCCCGGAGGAAATCGCGTATCGCATGGGTTTTATCTCGAAAGAGCAATTGCGTGAATTGGGAAAGGTGCTCAATGGAAATTCGTATGGACAGTATGTTTTGGAGGTGGCAAATCAGGCTTGAAGTGCTGGGAACTAAGAGGGGGCAAATTGCAATCATCTCACGCATAAAGTTCAGGAGCAAAACATGCCAACCAAATTTTCGTTTCAAGAAGGCGATCAATTTAGATGGGAAAGACACATTTCGGCGGACGATGTACAGCAATTTGCAGCGATCGTGGGAGATCTAAACCCCATCCACCTAGATGCAGAGTTTGCTGCGAATTCATTTTTCAAGAAGCGCATCGTCCATGGAGCGTTCCTTGCGGGGTTGATCTCCAAGGTGCTGGGGATGGATTTTCCTGGGCAGGGGACCGTGTATATCTCGCAAACCTCTGTTTTTAAGCGACCCGTCTACGTGGACACAACGGTCTCGGTTGAAATTAAGGTTACGCAGGTGATCACAGAGAAACGCCGATTAGTTCTGGATACGAATATTCTTAATTCAGACGGCGTAGTCTGTGTCGCCGGTTCAGCAACCGTCTGGCTGCCTGAATGATTGTTCATTATAGACCTGCTTTTCTACGCCAATGTGACTACGGAAATCAAATGCGCGTGATCAAACCTTGAAAGAGCCTAAATGTCAGTGAAAACCGTGGCCTCTATTGTGGGCGCACGGCCGCAGTTCATTAAAGCTGCGCCCGTCTCACGCGCACTGGCCGCCTCGTTTCGTGAGGTCTTGATCCATACCGGGCAACATTACGATTACGGTATGTCGGATGTCTTCTTCCAGGAGATGGAAATGCATCCCCCGGATTTCCATCTAGGAATCGGCGGCGGGACGCACGGCGAACAGACCGGTAAAATGCTGATGGAAATCGAAAAGATCTTGAATGCGGTGAAGCCGGATTGCGTGCTTGTCTACGGAGATACAAATTCAACTCTGGCAGGTGCGCTCGCGGCGGCTAAGACGCAGATCCCGCTCGCTCACGTGGAAGCGGGCTTGAGATCTTATAACAGAGCAATGCCGGAAGAAATCAATCGAGTGTTGACTGATCATGTTTCCGCCTTACTGTTTTGCCCTACGGACGCTGCTATCGAGAACCTCGCAAAAGAGGGAATTACGAATGGGGTTCACCGTGTGGGTGATGTGATGTACGATGCACTCCTGCATAATCTCGTACTGGCAAGGAAACATTCGACTATCTTAGAAGTACTGGGATTGGAGAAAAGGACTTATGCACTGGCAACTGTCCATCGTGCCGCAAATACCGATGATCCAGCCCGCATGAACGCGATCCTGAATGCGTTAGGTTCACTTTCGACCCGAGTGGTTTTCCCGGTACATCCCCGCACGCACAAGATCATTCGAGAATCAGGTCTGTCTGTTTCAAAAAATGTCGTGATGATCGAGCCGGTTAGTCATTTCGATATATTGATCCTGCAGGAGAATGCTGATTGTATCCTTACTGATTCGGGCGGGATGCAAAAGGAAGCCTACGTACTGGGTGTGCGGTGCATCACATTGCGCGAAGAGACGGAATGGGTTGAAACAGTGCATGCGGCTTGGAATAAACTTGTTGGAGCGGATGTGAATGCAATACGGGACGCATTCGAGACCTGGCATCCATCCGGTGAACGCCCAGCTCTATATGGCAACGGGCAGGCAGCAGGGGAGATTTGCCAGATCCTGAACGCGGAACTTTCATAGAGACCGTTACGAAAAAACGGGTTTGTTCCCTTGACAGGTCTGGTTTTCCGTGTCAGAATTCAGAAACTGAATTCTCAGGTTTATGGCAGATATTAAACAGCACGAATACGCGCTTCTGGACGAAATTGCACAGGATTCCATGGTAACCCAGGCGAGCCTTTCTGAACGTCTGGGTATTGCTGTTGGCAGTGTCAATTGGTATATCAAACGGTTGATCCATCGCGGCTGGGTAAAAGTTTCGCATCTGGATAGAACCCGGCTGAAATATGACCTCACCCCTGATGGGATGGCTGTGTTTACCGAGCGCGCTTTACTGTATGCACGCGATTCGCTTAAGGTGTATAGCGATTTTCGTAAAAAGGCGAAAGCACTGGTGACGGAGTTACAGCAAAAAAAAATTGGGCAGGTCTACCTTGAAGGCGAAGACGACGAGGCACTTGACATCTTACGTTTGACTTGTATTGAAGCGGGTATTCGCCTGAGTCGAACGCCCAATGGGGTAATTTTGAATGTTGAGGGGCAGGACTATCGAATGAGCATCCAGGATTAATCGCTGAAAGGTAACTACACATGGCCAAAAACTTCGCAGCAATCGGTGTTGGCGGGTATATTGCTCCCCGCCATTTGCGCGCCATCCGGGATACAGGCAATGTGCTTGTTGCCGCAGTGGATCCGAAGGATTCTGTTGGTGTGCTCGACCAATACTCTTTCGATGTGAAGTTCTTTACTGAGATCGAGCGCTTTGACCGCCACCTGGAAAAACTACGCCGTGGTCCCGAGGAAAATCGGGTGCATTACGTCTCTATTTGTTCTCCCAACTATCTTCACGATGCCCATTGCCGTCTTGCCTTGCGTGTCGGTACAGATGTGATCTGTGAAAAGCCATTGGTAATCAACCCGTGGAATCTTGACGCGCTGGAGGAACTGGAAGCTGAGACAAAGCATCGCATCCATACAGTCTTGCAGTTGCGCGTCCACCCGGAATTAGTCAAACTCAAGCAGTCCTTACAGGTGAAGGGCGGCCAGCCCGATGTGGAACTGAGTTATATTACAAGCCGCGGGCCGTGGTATCACGTTTCGTGGAAAGGCCAGCAGGACAAATCGGGCGGCATAGCCACCAATATCGGGGTACATTTCTTTGACCTGCTCTTATGGCTTTTTGGCCCGGTTGCGGATATCAGGGTATATCACTCAGATAACAGCCGCATGTCTGGGTTTATCGATCTGGAGCATGCGCGTGTGCGCTGGTTTCTTTCTGTGGATTCGCGTGATTTGCCGTATCCTCTAAAGGTGGGCGGAAAGACCACTTATCGCTCAATCACTGTGGATGGCAAAGAGATCGAGTTTT
>DASWKT010000163.1:0-3108 GCA_036396515.1 Anaerolineales bacterium
GTTCGATCTGCGCCCTGGTAGGCCGTGTGGGGAGCGACAAATCCTTCAAAGCATAGGAGGGAATCACAAAGCACCCTGGCTTGGAGGGTGGGTGATCATCAATCATCCAGAAACGTTGGATCATTTTTCCCATAAGGTCAGGAAGGGGGTCGATTTTTCACAACGCCACCTTTTACCCACCAGGTGTGAAGTCAATGTTTCCATCCGTCCGTTGTCCGTTAAAGTCCATTTCGAGCTGCTTTACCAGTCCCGCCGCCGCCTGATTGTACGCTCCGACAACGATATTTTTTAACTCTTCTGTGACTGGAGAGTCTGGCTTGCGCACGCGAAAGACGATTTTTGTTCCGGTCGGCGATTCGTGAAGCCATCTGGTTTGAACAAGTCTGATTCCAATGCTAATGTTTTGTTCGAGCGAAACGTATTCAAAAGGTTTCCAATCCAATATCTTGTTGAAAAAATGGACTTCGCCATGCGCGCAATGATAGGTGGTATCAGCTTGAAAGCGCCCGCCGAGGGAATCCGTTCTTTCAACAAGGTCGTATCCCGCCCATCGTTGTTCGAGCCGAGGGGTGGTTAAATACTCCCACACGATGAAGGGAGAACAGGGCGCATCCCATTCGAAGGTAAGCCAGGCATCTTCCGGGGCGACAACGAATCGTTGCTTTTCCTGTTCGCGCTCCCAGACTTTGCGCAGGTCAAGCACCTGCATTTTGACTTCCCCTATATGTTCATAGACTTCGGAATGTGAGACGAGCGGATAGGCCAGTTGTGAAAGGTTCGAAGCCTCCGCCGCCGCATCGCTAAACAACGCGTAACTCTCGATCCCCGTCTGTTCGATGACGCGGTTTTTCAACATGCGGTGCGGGACGATCACATCCGCGCCCAATAGTTCCTCGCGGTCTCCAAGTTTCTGAATTGCGTATTCCCCGTAGTGAACGACCATTTTCAGATCGAGCCTGGACATGTTCTGGCAGGCTCGACAGGTACAGGTGGTATTATAGATCATCTGCCGAAGCGCATCGGCAAAGACGAAATACAGGTTTTCCAGCGACTCGAGAAGGGTTTGCGGCTCGCAGAAATTGGTTTCAGGGATGTACATGAAGATCGCGTCGCCCCTGAATCCGGAGATCACAAACGGATGTTTGATATGGGCAAGCTGCACATCGAACAAATTCTGAAGCGCGTCCTGGGCGTGATCCAATTCGGACCTGGTCAGGAATTCGGTGTAGCCTGAGATGTCGGTGAGGATGAAATAGCCTTTTTTCGCCATGACAGCTCCAAACACAAGATCGATGTTTTCTTTAGTTTACCGCATCCCACTGCAGCGCGCCGTCTTGGCTGTCATTGCGAGCCGCGAAGCGGCGAAGCAATCTCCTCCTATGACGGGAGATTGCCACGTCGCGGCGAACGCTCCTCGCAATGACATAATAATCACAACTCTCCCTCGAACGCCTTATCCAAAACGGACGGCATGAGCCAATCCCCTCCTGCCTGCCTGTCAGGGGTAGGTATGAGAAGAGGGCACGGTATGCTCATATCATCCTTCGGACCGCTGCGCAGTTCCCAAATCCGACGGTAGATTATTTTGCATGGTGCAGGTACGATCGATTTTTCTGCTCCTCTTACGGAAGATAAGCGTCAAAACACAATAAATATCCGCAAGCCGTTGTACAATACTGTCACCATGCCTTCGCGCAGCACACCTTTAGGTGCCACTACTCCCTCTAAAAACTCAGGGGTCCGACTCGCGGAATTGGTGGCGGCATTGTCCATTGCCACAGACCTTGGATTGGGACAGCCCATGGAGTTTGCGCTTTCCTCCTGCATCCTTGCTGTTCGCCTAGCGGAGAAATGCGGCTATAGCGAGCAGGCATTGCGCGAGGTGTATTATCAGGCGCTGCTGCGTTTTATCGGATGCAATGCCGAAACTGATTGGCTATCGTCCATTGTGGGGAACGAACAGATCCTGCGCGCAGATTTTCATCAAATTGATAGCGGCGATCTCAATGTAGTGATCAATATGTTCACGGAAGCGATTCGAAAATCATTTGCGGGCGAATCTCATGAGCGCATTGAAAGCGCAGTCAAACGCGGGTTGGAGGGGTTCCCTCGCATCCCACAGATGTTCATCGGTCACTGCGAGGTGGCGCAACGGCTCGCCGAACGATTTGGCTTTGACAAGAATATCATTTATGGTTTAGGTCAACTGTATGAGCGTTGGGATGGTAAAGGTTTGCCGAGGAACATCAAAGGGGATGCAATTGCTCCAGCTGTGCTGGTGGTCGCGCTCGCACAGGACATGGTTTTGTTTCATCGCCTGGGCGGGTTGAAGGCTTCTTTGAATACGGCGCGGGACCGCAGGGGTGGCGCATATGCGCCGTCACTGGTCGATGTCCTTTGCGCGCATGCGGAAGAATTATGCAGAGGGTTGGAACAGGAGCCGTCCTGGAGTGAAGTGCTAAGCCTCGAGCCTGGCTCGCATGAAACCCTCACCGAGGAACAATTCGATAACGCCTGCCGCGTTTTGGCGGACTTTGTCGATATCAAATCAAACTACACGCTCACGCACTCAAGCGGCATTGCAGATCTGGCGGCGGAAGCCGCACGTTTAAGTGGTCTGCCCGCCTCTGATGTGAAGACTCTCTGGCGTGCGGCAATGGTAAAGGAAATCGGTCGCACGGGCATCTCATCCTCCATTTGGGAGAAGACCGGCTCCTTGACGGAACGCGAGTGGGAACACGTCCGATTGCATACCTATTACGTTGAACGCATTTTCGCCCGAACGCCCGCGCTTGCAAAACTGGGCGCGCTGGCTTCCCTGCATCACGAGCGCATGGATGGCACAGGCTATCATCGCGGATTGCCTTCGGCGAATCAACCGCTGATGGCACGCATTCTCTCAGCCGCAGACGTATATCGCTCACTGACGGAAGCGCGCCCGCATCGTCCCGCGCTGGAAGCTGATTCAGCCGCCCAGGAATTGCACAAGCTGGTACATGCTGGCAAACTGGATGGCGACGCAGTCAATCATGTCCTTGCGGCGGCGGGGCACAAGGTCCATAAGGCGCGCAAGAAAACAGTGGCAGGCTTGAGCAAACGCGAAGTGGA
>DASWKT010000164.1:0-11315 GCA_036396515.1 Anaerolineales bacterium
GGGATCAGCATTGTCCGTTACCGCAACCCGGACTTATTCCAGAAGAGCAATCCTTTCTTATATATGGCGGCCTATGGCCTCAGCTTCGCTATTGCACTTGTGCTTGCATTTTTAGGCGGCGTCATTTTATACGGTTTCTAGGAAGAAAAATAGCTCAAAGTTGGATAGCCACGCTTTGATTTCTGGTATAATTTCGCCCGCTCTAAAAAAGGCAATTGGAGAGGTCGCGTAGTCCGGTTTAGCGCGCACGCCTGGAGAGCGTGTTTCCCGCAAGGGAACGCGGGTTCAAATCCCGCCCTCTCCGCTACTAAAAAATCTTCCGTAAGTACGGGAGATTTTGTTCTTAGGTCTATTGCAAAAGTCGCATGTAGGTCAGGCTAGTAGCCTGACTGTCATTTGAAAACAAAATTTTTGGCGGGTTGCAAACCCGCCCTACGAACTCACATATCGTGAGACGTTTTTGTTTGGGAACGCGCGCCCTCATTGAGAGGATGATATTCAAATCCCGCCCTCTCCGCTGAAAACGTCTCACGCATTGTGAGGCGTTTTTGTTTTGAGAACTTACCCTCGTGAAGCACACCTGAGGAGTGTTTCCAGAGGACCCTGGTCAATGCGGCATTAATCGTCTAGATTGGGCAGATGATATTAATATAAGATGAATCCTTTGCCACCATGCTGATTGCGCTGCGTAATTGGCCTTGCATACATCCAAGAGTGAAAAAGTAGAAGGGACTAGGAGAACACTTCATGTTTACTAGGGGAATCCCCAATTGTTTCATTGGTAATTCGTTAATATAGTTATGTAACAAAGATCAGTAGTCCTACACTACTTTATGCTAAAACAGAATCCGGATAAGAAGGCATGGCTAAAGCGGGATAATAGGTATGTCAAAACCGAAATCCTGATAAGAAGCCATGCCCAAGTCAACCACCGCGACATGTTTCTTGATATTCAACATCTCGGTGGATGAAAAGCCAAAGGGGCGAAAGATAAATGCCTGGGCCATGATTACTCCAATGCACAATAGTGAGTGATTCATCAGCATGACTTGCCCAGCGCCAAAACTTGATCCACTAGATCGAAACCCGCCTTCGAACTGGCCTTTCGGTCAATCCCGTTCTCAACCCATTGGCGTTATCAGATTCTTATAGTACAAAAATAGTGAAGAGTAAAACCAAAGGAGTATCCTATGAAAAGAATGTTCAAGCTGTTCAGCCTGCTCATGGCAATTTCGCTTCTCATCTCTGCCTGTGCCGGTCCAAATGCAGTTCCGGTAACAGGCGGGAGTAGCATAGGCAGGCTGGTTGAATATGCGCTTATAACTGAAATGGGAGATGGCAAGATGGTTTTTATTGGCGACAGTGGGGGCATTGATGGTGTTGTCAATCCGACCCTGAGCGCAAATGTCGGGGATACTATAATAATCGAACTGTCAAGTGGGGAAGGTGTGGAGCATAATATCAGCTTCCCCGACTTCAATGCCACATCAGAAAGTGTGGTCGGTGAGGGATCAAGCACTACCCTCGAAATTATCGTTGACAAGGGCGGCTCATTCACTTACATCTGTTCGGTGCCAGGGCATAAGGAAGCCGGCATGGTTGGAAAGTTTGAAGTGACCGGTGCTGCCGCCAGCGATGCTGAGCCTGTTGCTCCACCAGTGAGCAACGAGGCTGTGCCAAGCGGCCCGGTGGTTGTCAATAATCCCGCTACGACAGGCGCGGATGTGGTCCGCGATCCTACCGAGATCCCCGCTCCGATCGGGCCGCGCGAACCGACGACTGTGCGCATTGACCTGGAAACGATCGAAATTGAAGCCCAGCTCGCCGATGGAACGACCTTCACGTACTGGACATTCAATGGCAAAGTGCCCGGGCCTTTCTACCGTGTACGCGTGGGCGACACCATTGAAGTTCACCCGAAGAATCTGACTAATAGCACGATGCCACACTCTGTGGACTTTCACGCGGTGACCGGTTCCGGCGGGGTGCAGAGATGACACCAACGCCTCCTGGTGAGGAGACAGTCTTTACAGCCAAGGCGCTGAACCCCGGCTTGTATGTTTATCACTGTGCAACTCCGATGGTTGCCCCGCACATTGCCAACGGTATGTATGGGCTCATCTTAGTAGAACCTGAAGAAGGCCTGCTCCCTGTTGACCGTGAGTTCTATGTGATGCAGGGTGAGATTTACACCAATGAAGCCTTTGGCTCCACCGGGCTTCTTACGGAAAACATCCAGGTGCTTCTGAACGAGAATCCCGAATATCTGGTGTTCAATGGAGCAGTTGGCGCTTTGACCGAACAAAAGCCCCTTAAGGCCAATGTCGGTGAAATCGTGCGTATTTACTTCGGTGTTGGCGGACCCAATTTCACCTCTTCCTTCCACGTGATTGGTGAGATCTTCGATCGTGTCTTCGATCAGGCCTCTCTAAACTCTCCCGCCCTGACGAATGTTCAAACCACAACCGTGCCAGCGGGCGGCGCGAGCATGGTCGAGTTCGGACTGGAGGTGCCCGGCAATTACATCCTGGTTGACCATGCACTTGCGCGGTTGCAGCGCGGTTTAGCAGGTTATCTGGTTGTGGAAGGTGCTGAAAATCCGGAGGTCTTCAACGGCACCCCTATGCCCGGCAGCGGTCACTAAAATGTGATTGATAAATTCAAACATGGGCCATCCTTAATTTCGGGATGGGTCATGTCTTGTTCTTGATTATGGTGTGGGTGTTGCCGTTGCTTCTGTTGTTGCGGTTGCTGCTGGCGTCGCAGTCACTTCCGTTTCAGTAACCAGTTGACCTGCATATAAAATGGTTTGGGGCGGTGGCACATCCGGTGAGTGGCCTTGTGTTGTCAGGCCCTGATTAACTAGGACTTCATGCAGCAATGAATTTTCCCACTCACCACGGCCAAAGATGTCAGTGCCCGGTGAAGTTGCACCCGCTACGCGACGCGTGCCCAGCGAGATGGCTTCATAAGAAGTCAAATCCAGCCCACCGCTGCGGTCTGACAGATCAGCATTATGACAGGAAACACATCCAAGCGAGCTGGGAAACCAAAGACTATTTTCCACGAAGAGAGGTTGTATATCCTCTGCAAATGTCCCTTCGCAGGTCTGACCATTGATATCAGTAAATGGAAAGGGCTCAGTATCCGAATATCCTGCCGAAACCCAGGCGCCCACCAAGTCAGCCGCGTTCACCGGGCATTTGTTGAATTCAGCCGCGCCGCCTTGCGCCGGGGAAGCAGAACTTGGAGCAGGAATTAAAGTAGGGATCGGCGTGCGTATGACCAAAGGCGCGCCCTGATTACAGGTGAGTGTGAACCCACAGGCCGAAACATAAACAATGCTAAACCAGAATACCAGGAATAATAAGAAAGCGACCAGGGTTACATAGATCATTCTGCGAACATCATTCATGATTCACTCCTCCCCTAGTCCGATGGTTTCAAAGTACGTAGGAAGTTGACTACATCCCAACGTTCAGGGACAGTGAGGTTCTCATTGAGGGGGGGCATTTTTCCGGTGATGCCATTTGTAACCGTGAGAAATATTGAACCGTCACTCTTGGATTGCACAACATCAGAAGTCAGATTTGCAGGTTTGTTCGCAAGAAAGGGAGCAATGGGACCCGTCCCTTCACCGGTTTGCCCATGACACATCTGGCAATTGATGACGAAGAGCTCCTTGCCGCGCGTGAGCGATGCATCGTCAGCCTCGACCGGGTTTTCCGGCGCGCCCATGCCTGGAATGGCAACCGGTCCCTCAACCGGGATCGAGCGTTCGGGAGCAGGAAGCGGCTCTTCCATCGGACGGTAGGATGGTTGGATTTCCATAAAACTGACCCAGTCAATCTTGATAATATCGTAGGAAAAGATCAAGGTTACCGCCAGGAGAAGTCCCAATACTGTAAAGACTGAAAACAATTGCCTAAATAGTCTCATAGTTGCCGCACCTCCGCGGGTTTAACGGATTCAGCGCCCAATTGAGTCAGAGCATCCGTGAGTTTTTCCTGTTCATCCTGCGGGCATTTGAAGAAGACCGCAATCTTGCCATCACTAATTTCCGGAACATATTCCAGCGGGCGGTAATTGGGAAAGTAGCTGTCCAAAAACACGCCCAGAAAAGTGGAAAGGAGGGCGAATAGCATCGTCATCTCAAATAGGATGATCAGTCCAGGTGGGACCGGAAAGATGGACTGACCGCCCACATAAACGGTATACAGTTTCGGCGTTCCAAAGTTCAGGAACAATCCAAACAGAAAACCGGCTACTGCCCCACCCAAAGCAAGGCGTCCGACGTTCGTCCAGGGGAGGGGACGACCCAGCATCCGTTCCATCACAGGCACGCCTGAGATGACGTTGATCTGGTCATCTGTCACACCCAGCTCATGCAGTTTCTCGATCGCGTTGGCGGCCGGGTCAATATCTTCGAAGAGAGCCAATAGGGTCGTTTCAGACATTTCCTGCTCCCTCATTCAAACTCGCTAATAGTTGGAACCTCGGTCTTGCCCACCTTGCGCAGGGAGTGTGCCATCTGGCCCTCCTGCACCTCCCAGACAGGGACAAGCGGAATGAGGCGCGAAGCGATCATGTAAAACAGGAGGAACATGGCAAAGGTGCCAATGGTCAAAAAGATTTCGATGCGAGGGAAGTAAAGCTGCCAGGTGAAAGGCATTCGATTAATGGTAAGCGAAACGGGTATGATAATGTAACGCTCATACCACATACCAATATTGATGAGCAGGCCGACTGCAGCAAGAAGCCAGGGAATCTCGCGCCACTTTTTGTTCCATAATATGAGCCAGGGGACCGCAATATTAAAGATCAACATCTGGAAGAACATCCAGTTCATGGGCCCAGACTCATGCCAGTGCAGAAGAGTATCCGTCCATTTGTCTCCGCCGTACCACTGGACGATATAGTCATTGAAGAAGAAGTAGGCCCAGGCCATCGAAACGGTCAGCATCAACATGCCAAGCGCGTTGAAATGCTCGGCGCGGATAAAGTAGTCCATGTGTTTCATGGTGGCGCGCATAATAAACAACACAATTGCTACTGCACCCATACCGGAATGCAACGCACCGACGACAAAATAGGGGCCAAACACTGTGGATGACCAACCCGGGCGCATTGCCATTGCAAAGTCCCACGATACGATGGTGTGCACTGAGAACATGACCGGGATGATGGCAAAGGCAAAGATATTCATGGCGGTGCGAAGGTGAAGCCATTCGCCTTCAGTGCCGCGGAAGCCCAGGGCAAGGATTTTGAAGAAGGTCTTGCGCCAGCCTGTGGAACGGTCGCGTGCCATCGCCAGATCCGGGATGAGCGGAAGGAACAGATACATGGTACTGCCGAGAACGTACGTTGTGATGGCTAATAGATCCCACATCAGCGGCGAGTGAAAGTTGGGCCATATCTGCCGTTCATTTGGGATTGGGAACAACCAATATGCCAGCCAGACGCGTCCCAGATGCATGAAGATGCTGGCGCCAGCCTGGATCAGGCCGAAGGTGGTCATCAACTCTGCGGCGCGCGTGAACGGACGTCGAAACTCCGCTTTGAAGACGCGCAGGATCGCTGAAATGAATGTGCCCGCGTGACTGATGCCGATCCAGAAAACGGTGTTGACGAGGAAGATACCCCAGTAGGCTGGCCGCATAACACCGGCCACATAGAGACCCTCCTTAATCATGTATCCCCAGGCATAGAAAAAGCAGGTGGCAACGAGAATAGACAAAATGCCAAACACCACCCAGAACTTCCATGATGTGGTCATCATGGATTCCATCACCATTTGGTTCATCTCACCGCGCGGCCTGGGATCGTGCATCAGGTGCTGGCGCGGATCGTGCTCCTCATGATGAGCTTCATGCGCTTTTTTGGCGCCAGGCAAATATTTTGATGCGACAGCCATATCTTATCCTTCCTTGAGATAGGTGATCCGCGGCAGAGTATTGAGTTCTTCCAAATGCTTATAACCGCGCTCATGATGAGCCAATTGACTCACCAAACTCTCAGGGTTATCCAGGCGGCCAAACTTGATCGCGTTGGCAGGGCAGGCCTGCGCGCAAGCAGTGGTGAATTCCCCGTCTTCTACTTCGCGACCTTCCGATTTAGCCTTGTCCTCTGCCTGATGGATGCGCTGAATACAGAAGGTGCATTTTTCCATGATGCCGCGGCGGCGGACCGTGACATCCGGGTTGAATTGGTTATGAAGCGGGTAGACGAGTTGACCATCCACCTCATTGGCATGAAACGGTTCAAGCGCATAGTCGCGCCAGTTGAACTGACGTACTTGATAAGGGCAGTTATTTGCACAGTAGCGCGTACCGACACAGCGATTATAGACCTGCAGATTAATCTCCTGTGCAGCGCTGTGCACCGCAGCGAACACCGGGCAGACCGGCTCGCAGGGCGCACTTCCACATTGCTGGCATAACATCGGCTGAAAGGGTGTAGCCTTGACCTCAGGATATTCACCTTCCCAGAAACGTTCAATACGGATCCAATGCAGGGCGCGGCCATAGCCGGCATCTTCCTCACCTACGAATGGAATGTTATTTTCCATCGCACAGGCCGCCACACAAGCCTGGCAGCCAGTGCAGATATCCTTGTCGATCACCATCCCCCATTTGCCTTCAGCCTCTTCTGCGATCGCGCCTTTCGCGCCCACAAGATTTAAATCTACGCTCATGATTCGCTCCTCTAATGCTCCTCACCAAGACCTTCACCATACACACCGATACGGCTCTCAAGACGTGATAACAATTGTTTCCTGCCAGTTTTTTCAATATTGACTTTCATACCAGCAAAAGCCAGATCGCCCGCTTCATTGAAATGAAGACCCAGGATATCTGCGGGATTCACACCGCGCCCCTGAGCGTATCTCCCATAAGCAGTGTGACCTTGCCCAAACGGCATGGCGATCACATCCGGACGGATAGCTGGGTACAGATAAACAGGCGCTTCCACCTCCCCGGCTTCACTCACGATCTTCACTACATCATCATTCTCAATACCAAGCTCATGCGCAGTTTCGGGATTGATCGCAACCCACGTGTTCCACATGACTGTTGTTGTCGGGTCTGGCAATTCCTGCAACCAGGGCTTGTTCGCACCTGCATCACCCAGCGTCGGCGAGACGAACGGCACGAAGAAAAATTCGCCTTCGCCCGCAAATTCCGCAGCCGCAACTTGAAGGCTCTTGCCGAGGGCATCTGCCGCGGAAGGAGCCGCGAGCTCGGTATTAGCTCTCCACCAGCCACCGTGTTGCTGAAAGTAGGCACTGAATGTATTAATTTCAGGAGCAACAAATGAGCCATCCACCTGGCCAATTAAATTTGCCAACTTGCTCTGAATGAATTCAACTTCATCATTGAAAGGCAGAGCTTCTGCCAGGTTGCCACCAGCTAGTTGCGCGGCGGCGATCAATACATCTGCGGTGGAGCGCGTATCCTGGAACGGCGAAACAACAGGTTGCGCGCCTGAAAGCACGGATTGTGTCACACCTGTCGCAACACGTTGATAACCCCATGATTCGAGTCCGTGATGATCGGGCAAAACATAGTCTGAAGCCATGGCCGTTTCATCAGGGAAGGTGGCAAATGAAATGACTGTTCCAACATTCGCCAACGCCTCAGAAAACCCAAGAGACTTGGGGAATTCAAAAACAGGGTTTACACCATGTACAAACAAAGTTTTTATCCCACCACTCTTCATCGTACCGATAAAATCGGACATCTCCTGCGCGCTGGCAGGACGATGATACGTTTCTTGATTTGGTGAAAGGGGCGATGGGAAAACACCGCCAGGCTTGCCGAAATTATCTGTCAAAGCGTTAAATGCCAGAACAGCCTCAGCCGTTGATAATCCATTGCTCAAGCCAAGAGCAGCGCCACCGGGAATGGCGATAGGACTCTCTGCTTCGACAACCAATTCTGCAATATGCTCCAATGTTTCCAGTTCCACGCCCGCTTCAGACGCGATACTGCCTGGGTCAACTGTCGCAAATGCTCCGGGAATCGCGCCGCCCTTTGCCTCAGCCACGAGCCTGCCTATTGCGGCCGCGATCAAGCCCTCGGACCCGGGATGAATCGGAATCCATTCATCTGCTTTGGCCGCAGTTTGGGACATCCGCGACTCGAATTGGATGAAGTAGCCGCGTCGCTTGGGATTTCCACGGCGCATCTTTGCAAACTCCCGCGTATAAGCAACGGGCGAAAGCCAGGTCTCGAGGAAATTCGCACCGAACGAAAGAACGAGATCTGCATTGCCAATATCAAAAAACGGCAACGCGGCTTGACCAAAAAGATCCTCGGCCGCTTTGCTTAAAGTAGCTCGCGTTTCAAACATGCTTGACGCGCCAAATCGGATCGGGGCAGGCGCGCCGATGGAATTCGCAAGATCAGACACAAGCTCAAAAAGATGATCGGAAGCCATTCCCATGAGGAAAGCAACTCCAGCCGGATCGTTGAGAGCATCTGCTACAACTTGAATGGCATCATCCCAACTCAGATTGGGTTGCGCGTCTTGAAAATTGGCATCGTAGAGTCCCTCGCCGCGCGTGTGCTTAAGAGGACCTCGAATACGATTTGGATTATATAGACCCTGCAAGGTCGTCTGACCGCGTGGGCAGGTTTTGCCAAGATTGACAGGACTGTTTGGATTACCTTCAACCTTAATGGCACGCCCCTGCATGGTGCGGACGACAAGCCCGCATCCTGCTGCGCACTCGCGGCAGGTCGTGGCGTAATAAGTGCTCAAGCCATTGTAGGTGTATTCCGGCATCTGCATGTACGGCTCGCGTTTTACGTAGCGCGAAGCAGGACCACAACCGGTTAGCACAGCAGTGGTCGTTGCACCTACGCTGGCAAGTTTGAGAAAGTCACGCCGGGAAATTTTTTCACTCATAGTCTTTTCCTTTTACCCGGTTTAATAATGACAGGTTCCGCAATCGGTAAGCTTGGTAAGCTTTTCTTCATCGTTGCCCGCCCTCGCTTTATGACAATTTAGGCACCAGCCCATGTTCATCACCTGCGGGTTCCGGGCGATCTCCACCTGGGTCATATCTCCGTGACAATTTTCGCAGTTGAGCCCTGCCGCAATATGAGGGCGGTGGGTGAAATGAACAAAATCAGGAACCTGCGCGACAGGTACCCATTCAATTGGTTTGTTATTCTGAACATAATCGACCAGTACAGCCAGTTTTTCACTTGTTTGAGTCTTGGCGATCTGTTGATGACATCCCCAGCATTTTGTTTGCGTGGGCAAGCCAGGTGATGGTCCACGCAGTGCGCCCGGATGACAATATAAACATTGAACACCCAGCCCCACATGCAGCTTGTGTGTGAACTCAATCGGTTGTGGAGGTGATTGTTGAGTCTGATAGAGCCCAAACGCGGCAAGACTGAAAAATGATAACGCCGCGATCAGCACAGCGATCCGCCCCATTGGCTGATTCAGCCATTCTAAAGATCTCCTGATCATGCATGCTCCTGAGAGAGGGTTTATTCGTAAAATATCGCTAAATATTAAACTAAGCCGAATCCATCTAAAGGCTCAATGACCAAAAAATGTTACACAGAACAGCGCTGCTATTACATTGCGATCACAAGAAGAAAACGATCCGACACGAAGACAAGACTCGTCCCTGTCACTTTCAATGACCGGGACGAGCACCCATTAAACCAGGCGTTGATTAGTAAAATTCAACTCATTCTCCTCGCGCATTACTGAACCCCGTCAGTAACGCGGCGATTATACTGCAAAATACAAGTAAGTACCTATAGTGGATAAAATTTCACAAAATCTGCGCATGTTATACTTACCTCCTGTCTCATTAATGACTAAATGCCAACTGCAATGACCTCTGGTACACCCTTTTCAGGCTCGAATCATTGAAAATACGGCTAAATTTGGCGAATTCTGACAAATTCACCTGTATCAGAGGTTGTTGCAGTCCACAACTAAACTCTGTGGATTAATTGGCAGCTGAAATTCAAACTTCTGGTTTCGATCTTTATGCGGCACTCTGTGATTCACACCATGAAAAAAATCGTGCGGCCTGCGTTGGTGTTGGGAATTTGCCTGAGCCTTGCATTGTTGAGCGCGGCATTAACCCATTCATTTCAACCCGTCATACAGGAGAGCCTTACTGCTACAGTGTCTCCCCTTCAACCTACAACAACTCCACAACCACAGGATGGTTCTGAAATCGGCTCCACTGACGGGATCGTCGCGATGGTGGGCATCATCGTTTTGATTGTGATCGTGCCAATTCTTCTACGAAGGAAAGACTGGATGT
Organism: Anaerolineales bacterium; assembly: GCA_036396515.1. GTDB lineage: Bacteria > Chloroflexota > Anaerolineae > Anaerolineales > Villigracilaceae > Defluviilinea. Next base: position 10,304 of record DASWKT010000164.1, read on the forward strand.
GATCTGCACTACCGGAAGTCTCTACGCCTTTTTCTCCGAGAGAACTGAAGACGCAGACTATTTATGTTTCCGCTCCTGAGGGAAGCAGCGACTAACGAATGAATCAACACAGGGGCAGACGAGGAATTACGTCTGCCCCTGTGTGTTTAAATTAATATCAGGCTGTGATCAAACTTTTTCTTCACGTCCCATTGCATCCATCACAGCAACGGAAGCAATTTGCACAATGGCATTGACATCATCACCTGTCTGCAGCACGTGCACGGGCGCTCCCATGCCAAGCAGGATTGGCCCAATGGCCTTTGCCTTGCCTAACCGAGCCAGGAGCTTGTACGCGATATTCGCTGATTCAAGCGACGGGAAAACAAGCACATTCGCATCCTTTACAGCGCTGAACGGATAGCGGTTTTCGATGATATCCACCACGACCGCCGAATCTGCCTGCATCTCGCCATCCGCGGGCAGGTCGGGTCGGCGGGATTTCGTCAATTCCACGGCGCGCCGCACTTTGTCCGAGAGAGGATGTGGGGTTGATCCAAAGTTTGAGAACGAGAGGAAGGCAACGCGCGGGTCAATCTCCAACCGTTTCGCAAAATCGGCCGCGAGGGAGGCGATCTCGGCCAGGTCTTCCGCGGTGGGTTCTATGTTGACCGTGGCATCCGTGAAGAGATAGACGCGGTCTTCGACGATCATGATATACACACCCGCCGCGCGCGCCGCGCCTTTGGCCGTATGATGGATCTGTAAGGATGGACGAATGACCTCCGGATAGTCATACGTCAGACCGGAGACAAACGCATCTGCAGCACCCATCTTGACCATCATGGAACCCAGGATATTCGGCTCGCGGATCTTCTTAACCGCATCGTTCATGGTCAGGCCCTTACGGTTGCGCAGCTCATAATAAGCCAGTGCGTATTTCGAGGCATCCTCAAAATTCGTATGGTCAACAATTTCCGGTTCGTAATCAAGACCTAAAATCTGGAGCTGCTGTTCAATCGCTTGCGGATGA
>DASWKT010000165.1:0-12026 GCA_036396515.1 Anaerolineales bacterium
CAGGGCATCTACTTTCATACATTGGAATTACTTGGACTTTTTTGCACGGCGCCGCGCCGCGCTCTTGATCGGAATATCAGCGACAAGCCGCTGCGAACGCCCGTCGTGTTCGACGCCGATCTGCATAGACTCTACATCGATCTCGACGTGGCGGCTGATGGTGGCGATCAAATCATCCCTAAGGGAATCAAGTTCGGCCGGCGTCAGATCCGTGCGGTCATGGATGAGGACCAGTTGCAGGCGCTCCTTGGCACTATCCGCACTGGCTTTCTTTCCGAACAAACGGTCAAGAAAACTCATATTACTTCCTCCCCGCCAGACGCTGAATTCGATCCCATACACTGCCCTTGTGGTCAAGATCGAGGAATGGTACCTTCTCACCTTTCAAGCGCCGCGCAATATTTCGGAAGGCCTGCCCGGCCCTGCTCTTCGGATCGTACGCGACCGGCGCGCCGCGGTTTGAACTGATGATGACGTTTTCATCCTCAGGCACAACTCCGATCAACTCAACTGCTAAGAGATCGAGAACATCATCCGCGGAAAGCATATCGTGATTCTTGACCAGCATCGGATTGAGGCGATTGATGATGAGCGCGGCCGGACCTTTCTCCTCCGCTTCGAGAATCCCGATGACACGATCCGCATCGCGCACAGCCGAGATCTCCGGGTTGGTGACAACTAACACCCGGTCCGCGGCGGCGATGGCATTCTTAAACCCGCGTTCGATGCCAGCTGGTGAATCGATCAAGACAAAATCATGATCGGGGCGCAGATCCTTGATCAATCGATTCATATCACTCGGAGAAACAGCATTTTTATCGCGTGTTTGCGCCGCAGGGATCAAATACAACTCGGGCAAATGCTTATCCCGTATCATCGCCTGTCGCAAACGACAGCGCCCTTCAATGACATCAACAATATCGTATACAATGCGATTTTCCAGGCCCATAATCACATCCAGATTGCGGAGGCCAATATCACCATCAATGCAAACGACCTTGGATCCATCGGAGGCAAGCGCGACAGCCAGGTTGGCTACGGCTGTGGTCTTTCCGACGCCGCCTTTTCCAGAAGTTATCGTGATTACTTGTGCGGGCATGAATTTATCCTACGATCCAATTTGGTTTCGATTGTACTCGACGGCTTAGCCAGGCTGCCAGATCTCCGCCTGCAATTTTCCATCATTGTTAATTCTTACAACTTCAGGCTTCGGATTGTGCTGTGGATTCAAAGCTGCAGCTACTTCCTCCGCAATGCGCAATTGGGTTGGCGAAAGATCGAGGGCACCTATGATCGCCTTCTTATTCCCTTTTGATCCGGCGTGCACCATGCCACGCAAGCGGCCCCAAATTATGACACTCCCTTCAGCAACAACCTCTGCGCCCGGGTTGACATCCCCGAAGACAACGACATGACCGGCAAATTCTATCCTGGTCCCGGAACGCAGCGTACGGTTGAGGAACAATGCAGTCTCTTCACCAAGGTCCTCCACGGAGAATTGACGGGCTTCCTCCGGCCTGGGTTTGGATATGCGGGTTGCCAGTCCGAGCAATTGAGCAGTCGACTCAGTGGTCGGCGACTCGCTGACCACCGCCCAGAGAAAAATACCGCGCTCCGAAAGCTGATCGCGCAAATCCACCAGTTCTTTGACATGCAGGACCTGACTCGCTACATCGAGAGCCAGCCGCGCGCCCTGAAAGAAGGCGGGCTGCGCATCCACTTGAGCAATCAGCGCCGCGCGTTGATTTTCCCAGGGAGCATCGTCCAATGAGACAAGTAGCCCATCGCGCAAGCCTTTGATTTGGATCCGGGAGTTTGTCTCACTCATGGGAAGAATGCCATTTTGAACTGGCAAATTATAGCATGAAGCCTGGGAGGTTATTGACTGCCTGCCCCCTGAGCAAGATCAATGGATTTAAGTTCAAAATATGCCTGCATCACGCGCGCTACAATTGGCGCCGCAACAGTTCCACCTTCTCCACCATGGTAGGCAAATGCCAGAATAATGATCTCGGGGTCATCATAGGGCGCGTACGCAAGTGTCCAGGCATGTGTGGGCCATGAACCAAACTGGCATTGGTTGGCTTTACTCGCTACATCATCGCAATATTCCGCTGTCCCCGTCTTCCCCGCCACAGCAATCGGGAGAGGATAAACTTCATTGAACACTTCATGTAATGTACCAAGCGGATCTTCTGTCACTGCAAGGCGCGTACCAGTCCGCACAGCCTCAACGGTTGATGGTTCGACGATCTTTTTGCTTCCTGTTTCATCACAATACCCTTGATCGCAACTAAATTCCCTGATCATGGGGGTGACCGTGATATCCCATTTCATATGAGGGGTGAAGGGAGAGATCTGGTAGCTGCCCGCTGGGGGGGAAGAACGAGGTTTTGTAGGATCCAGGGGATTTACCCACATATTCCTGATCCTGCCTTCGCCATCCTCCACCTCGTGAACTTCATAAATTGAGAAATCACTGGGATCGAACCATACTGGAATCACGCGACCCTCACTATCCAGCACTTCGTGAACGATCGTGGGCTGCATGACCTTGCCATGGTTCGCAATAGTAGCACCTGACATCAGAATTTGCAGAGGTGTTCCAAGGACGTATCCCTGGCCTACGCTGGCAATGTACGTGTCACCTGTCGACCAATTTTCCCCCGTATTGATCCGCTTCCATTTCGGGTCAGGGATCAGCCCGTCCTCTTCACCGGGGAGTTCAATGCCCGAACGTGCACCGTACCCGATTGCCTTCGCGTATTCTCCCAGACGGAAGATACCGAGTCCTTCTTCGATCTCATCTTCAAAGCCACCGCCGAGTTTATAGAAACATACGTTGCTCGAATAGGCGATGCAATGGAAGAAGTCCAGTGCACCAAATCCAGTTTCGTTGAGCTCGCCGCCGCGATCATAGATCCAGTCCACGAAGGGGCGCGAGTTGTTATCGTTGCATATGTCAGTAGGACGAAACCTTTCGCACAGTACAAGCTTGCCCGGAGTCTGTACGATCTTGCCCGGTCTGATAACACCTTCATTGAAGGCGCCTGTTGCTGTGGAAAGCTTAAATACAGAGCCAGGAGGCAACTCCGCGGAGATCGCGTTATTCACGAGAGGGTGACGCGGGTCTTCACTTAATTGTTCGTAGTAATAACCAGGGATGAAACGCGCCATACGATTATTTTCAAACGTAGGATAAGAGACCATCGCCAAGATCTCACCGGTCTTCGGGTTCATGGCGATCACCACGCCGCTTGAGATGCGGGTTGTGCCAAAGAAGGAATTCCAGTAATTAATCTCATCAGTCAATACTGCTTCGGCAGCTTTTTGCAGCCGCGTATCGATGGTCAGGACAACATTGTTGCCCGGTACAGATTCGATGGGCGCTTCAAGGTTGCGAAGCACCTTGCCTGCCACGTCAATTTGAACCACACGCAGCCCGTTCTTACCCAGCAAAATATCGTCCAGTGAGGTCTCCACGCCGGAGTATCCGATCTTGTCGCGGTTAGGGACAAAGCCCCGGTCGCGGTAAACATCCTCAAGCGCCTCGGGAATCGGTCCCAGGAATCCGACAATGTTGGCCGTCAGCGATCCCGTTGGATAATCTCGAATCGGTTCGATCTCCACAGAGACACCGGGAAAATCTACTGATTTTTCGCGAAGGACACGGGCAAGTTCCTCATCGATGTTGCATATGATCTTTACCGGTGTATACGGGGCAAGTGAATCGCCCAGCGCCACCATGTCTGCAATGCTGGGACCCGGTACACAGGCAGAAAACAATTTCGCATTACTAAGTGTTTCTTCCGTAACGGGGCCGCCTACCGGCACACCGGTTAACTCAGAGACTTCACGGTAAATCCGCTGTATATCCGCTTCATCATCGGGCAATCCGGCGGGTGTGATAACCACGTTATAGGAGGCAACGTTGCGGGCCAATATGTGACCATTGCGATCATAAATAATGCCGCGTGACGAGGGATCGCTTATCACTGTGGTGTAATTTTCGACCGCCTGGTCAATCCATGCCTGCGTACCCAGAACCTGCAAGGAGAACAAGCGGTAAATGATAAGACCCAGAATGCCAACGATCAATCCATAGACAATGAAGACCCGCCAGGGATGGACCTGATATTTATTGGCCGACTGCGAATTCATTCAACCTCCGATGGCGGGTGGACCCATCGTGACAGGTCACGCATGACTGCGTAGGCAGGAATCGCCAGAAGCAGGTTCAGTAAAAGACCTGGCAGCGCAAGCAAACCCAGCGTATCGCTGAGCTCCAAAGGTACACCCGATAAACGCAGAGTGGCAAACGACAACAAATACAGAACGATGGTTCCAAGAAATGTAACAACAAACATGGCAAGCAGAGGAGCCTGCCAGACGCGCCTCTGCAGGAGCTGAGCAAGTATGATGACAATAAGATAGGCGATGGCCGGCACAAACCATGCGATGCCAGAAACAAAGCCGACCAGCAAGCCCGTTGCAACAGCCCAATGCCAGGCCGTATTGACCTCTCCCTGCAAAGCCCATGCCGCCAGCATAACCAGGGGCAGGTCGGCTATGCCTGAGAGCAAATAAATGCGGCTGACAATGGCCGATTGAACCATTACAGCAAGTAGAATCACAGGAGCCGCGACAAGATTACGCATTCTGTTAAGGGGCGGGGATGAGCGGGGAAAAATCCACCGGTTTGAAGTTGATAATCACTAGAACAATCTCGAGACGGTTAAAGTCTACCACCGGCTGAACAGTGGCCTGTTGGAACAGATCAAAATCACGCGAGCGGATGTTTACCACCTGTCCCACGATCAAATCAGGCGGATAACCACCACCCAAACCGGAGGTCAATACCAGATCGCCCACTTCAATCGGTACATCCTGGGGGATCAGATCGAGAGTAACATCTCCGGTCACCGAACCGATCAGAGAGGCATCCGTCTCGGCGTTCTGGAGGCGGACGTTCACATCGGAAGCCGCATCTGTAATCAACTGGACACGAGCCGCATCCGCGATGACCGCGTCCACGCGGCCGACCAGGCCCTGATCTGTTACAACAGGCATGCCGCGCAAGATTCCATCGTTCGATCCGACATTGATGATCACATAGCGCAAAAATGGACTCGGATCACGCCCGATCACAGCCGCGGCCTGATAGGAGTTTTCAGACCTTGCGCGCGAGAAATCCACCAGCGCGGCCAGAATCTCCGTTTCGCCAACCTGCTGTTGAAGTTGAATAACCTGAGCCTGCAATTCAGACACTTCTGATTCCAACTCTATATTCCTTTGGCGCAATGATGCCACATCGCGTGGAGCAGTAAGAAAATCCTGGAGCGCAACAAAGCGTGAAGAAAACCAGGTCTGTACATTGATCAACGATCCTGTGAAGACATTGGAAGCGGAACTGAAGTAGCCTCCAAGTGCAAGCGCCAATACTCCCCCCACGACCAAAAAGATGATCGTTGTCTGAAGCGTACGTGAAAATAAATTTCTCATGTTAGTGTGCAACCATCATACCGCCACGGGCAACCTATACGGCCTTACATACTGTGACGGGTACTCCCGCGTTCCAGTCCAACCAGATAACGGCTCAAAACATCGAAATTCTCAAATACCATTCCTGCACCACGGGCCACACAGGTCAGCGGATCCTCCGCCACCCACACGCGCAGCCTCAGTTCATCTGTCAGGCGGTCTGCCAATCCCTGCAATAGAGCTCCGCCACCTGCAAGACAAATGCCGATATCCATTAAGTCCGCCACGATCTCAGGCGGTATTTCATCCAATGCATCACGGATTGTATCCACGATTACCTGTACTGCACTGGACAGAGCCTCCCTCATTTCAATCGAAGAGACCTCAATACTCTCGGGCAATCCGGTGACCAGGTTTCGCCCGCGTACCTCCATCGTCTTTTCCGGTTGAAGCGGATAAGCAGACCCGATCTTCCATTTGATTTGCTCGGCGTTCCCTTCACCGACCAGAAGATTATATTTGTTTCGCAGATACTGCACGATATCCTGATCCATTTCATCACCAGCCACGCGCAACGAGCGTGAGGCCACGACGCCGCTCATGGACAGCACTGCGACTTCGGTTGTGCCGCCACCGATATCCACCACCATGCTGCCGCGCACATCGGCCAGGGGCAGGCCCGCGCCCAGCGCAGCCGCGATCGGCTCCTCGATCAAGTAAGCCAGTCGCGCCCCTGAGGCCATCACGGCATCATACACGGCGCGTTTCTCTACTTCTGTTACGCCGGTTGGGATGCCAACGACCACACGCGGACGCGGCAACGGTACCACACTCTGTTCATGGACACGACCAATAAAATACTCCAGCATCACCTGGGTAATATCGAATTCGGATATTACCCCATCGCGCAGAGGACGAATGACCGCCACGTTGCCAGGCGTACGCCCCATCATTGCTTTGGCTTCGAGGCCAATGGCCAATGGCTGGCGTAACCGCTTGTCAATCGTCACCCAGGACGGTTCATTGATGACAATCCCCTTACCGCGTACATTTACCAGTGTATTCGCGGTCCCCAGGTCAATTGCAATATCCAGTGAAAACAGGCCCAACAGCCAGTTTATTGGGTTAAAGGCCAAAGCAGCTCCTCGACGAGGGTATCAACGCAAAATTATTTGCGAAGGTATTATACCTAACAATTCGTATCCACGTGACTTATAACGGGGTTAATATAGCAACGAGTGCACTACGATAACCAAATTTCCTGGAGGAACCATGTCGAAGATCGCAGTTGTAACCGATAGCACTACGTACATGCCGCCCGAATTGGTAAGAAAACATAATATTTCTGTTGCCCCGCAGGTTCTCATTTGGGGAGACCAGACGTACAAAGACGGCGTAGATATAGATTCGCGGGAATTCTTTACCCGGCTTAAAACCACCAAGGTAATGCCAACCACATCCCAGGTGGCCGTGATTTCATTTCAGGAGATCTTCCAGGATTTGGTGGACAAGGGTTTTGAAGTACTGGCCCTGCTCGTCTCATCGAAGCTTTCCGGCACAGTCCAATCTGCGCTGCAAGCCAGAGATTTGATGGCTTCAGCCAGAGACAAGGTCAATGTTGTGGATAGCCAGTCTGTTGCGATGGCGCTCGGCTTTCAAGCACTTGCCGTGGCCCGCGCCATCGAAGCCGGCGCAAGCCTTAAGGAAGCCATCGCCCTGGCAGAGAAATCTCACGAATTTACCGGCGTTTTCTTTGCGGTGGATACATTGGAATTCCTGCATCGTGGTGGCCGCATTGGCGGCGCGCAGCGCTTCATCGGTTCGGCTCTGAACATCAAACCGATCCTCGCCATTCAAGAGGGGCGCGTCGAAGGCATCGAACGCATCCGCACAAAGAGCAAAGCACAAGACCGTGTCCTGGAACTATGCATTGAAAAAGTCAATCGGCGGACACCTGTGCGGCTTGCAACCCTGCATGCAAATGCTGCCGAAGATGCCAAAGCATTGCTTACAAGGGCAGAACAGGCGCTCAAGCCAATTGAAAGCATTTTCACGGAGGTCAGCCCCACCGTCGGCACGCACGCAGGACCAGGCACAGTCGGCCTCGCCTTCATGGCAGGCCTATAACTTCTCTTTCATCCCTACCCCTCTCCCACGCTTCGCAGGGAGAGGGGTTTTTCTACGTGTATAATTCGAGCATGAAACACCCGGACCCTCTGGTCATTGGCATCGCAGGTGGATCTGGTTCTGGGAAAACCACCGTTGCGCAGGAAATTCTCCAACGCGTGGGCCCAGCCCGAATTGCTTTTCTCCAGCACGATTCCTATTACAAAGATCTAAGTGGACTTCCTCCCACACAGCGCGCCGAAGTGAACTTCGATCATCCAAACTCGCTCGAAACAGATCTACTGATCCAGCACATCGGCGCTCTTCGCGATGGGAAGGCCGTTGAGGTGCCGATCTACAATTTCTCCACTCACAGCCGCACCGACCGAACGTTTACCGTTCAGCCGCGCGGGGTTATTTTGGTGGAAGGGATTCTGATCTTCACAGAAGCCCCATTGCGGGAGATGTTCGACGTGAAAATTTTCGTAGATACTGACTCAGATATGCGCTTCATCCGCCGCCTGGAACGCGACCTGGCAGAACGCGGGCGAACCACTGAGTCTGTGATAAAGCAATATCAGTCAACGGTCCGCCCGATGCACCTGGAATTCGTCGAACCTTCGAAACGCTATGCTGATGTCATCATCCCCGAAGGCGGATTCAACACCGCCGCCCTCGATATGGTTGTGGCTCGTATCGAGGCATTACTCAAATAATTCTGTAGAGTCGCGTTTATTGCGTCAAATTAAATTAAGGAGACATAATGACAAAACAATGGAAGACCCCACCCCCAATGCAGATCGATCCCAAGAAAAAATACAAAGCGCACATGGAGACTGATAAAGGTACAATGGTCATTGAGCTTTTCGCCGATAAAACTCCGAAGACTGTCAACAATTTTGTCTTTCTGGCACGCGAAGGATTTTATGAAGGTATCATGTTCCATCGCGTGATCTCCAATTTCATGGCGCAGGGCGGCGACCCAACGGGCCGCGGCTCCGGTGGTCCCGGCTACAAGTTTGAAGATGAATTCCATCCAAGCCTAAGGCACAATAAGCAAGGCATCTTATCGATGGCCAACGCAGGACCAAACACTAACGGTTCGCAATTTTTCATTACACATATTCCCACACCTCACCTGGATAACAAGCACAGTGTCTTTGGTCAGGTTGTAGAGGGGCTGGATGTATTGATGTCCATTCCACCACGCGACCCCAATAATCCCAATGCCCCTGCTGTGAAGATCAACCGTGTCATCATCGAAGAGAGCGAATAGTAAAGCTCCAATAAAGAGCGTGCAGAGGACGACAAAGAAACCCTCTGTGCGCTCTTCACGCGTCACTTCACAGGGAATTGAAGGACCTGCCGCTCAGGCAGCCTCCCACCAGGATAAGCCGAGGCGATCAAAATTCCAAATGAACGTCTTGAGAATTTTAGCATTGCTAACGGTCATTGGCATCACTGTTTTCATCTACATCATCCGTGATCGTGTAGACGATTTCGCGGCGTTCGGATATCCAGGCATTTTTATCATCGCTTTGCTTGCAAACGCAACCATCTTACTCCCCGCGCCTGGTGTCGCTATCATTTACGCGATGGGCGCCATCTTCAATCCCTTCGGCGTTGGCCTCGCAGCAGGAACAGGCGGTGCTATCGGTGAACTCTCTGGTTACCTGGCAGGCTTCAGCGGCCAGGCCGTGATCGAGCGAACCGATGTTTATGATCGCATTAAACCCTGGGTAAAGAAATACGGTGGCTGGGCGATCATGGTTCTCTCGGCAATTCCCAATCCTTTCTTCGATGTGGCGGGGATCGCGGCCGGCATGGCAAAAATGCCCATCCGAACATTCCTGTTATTCATATGGATCGGCCAACTCATAAAAATGACATTGTTTGCCTTGGCAGGCAAATACTCCATCCAATTGCTTAACAATTTCATTCGATAAGGAGAGCAGCATGTCTGACTACAGTAAGATCGATACTTATCTCGAAAAGAATCTCGATAAAAGCCTTTCGGAGCTTTCCAAACTTGTCGCACAGCCTAGTGTCGGCGCGCAAAATTGGGGGTTGAAAGAATGTGCCGCACTTGTCCTTGAAATGCTCAAAGCACGAGGTTTCGATGTTCAAATTATGGAGACCCCAGGCGCGCCTGTTGTCTTTGGCGAACGGAGCGGCCAATCTGACAAGACACTCCTCATCTACAACCACTATGATGTCCAGCCTCCCGAACCGCTCGAACTCTGGGAAAGTCCACCATTCGAGCCAAGTCTGCGGGATGGAAAATTGTATGGCCGCGGTGTGAGCGATGATAAGGGTCACATTGTTTCGCGCCTCTTTGCCATCGATTCGCTCCTTGAAACCGATGGCGAACTTCCCTGCAACATCAAATTTATCATTGAAGGCGAGGAGGAAACAGCCAGCATAAATCTGTTTGAATTGATCAAAAACAACAAAGACCTGCTCAAAGCGGATGCCTGCATGTGGGAATTCGGCGGTGTGGACCATCGAGATGTTCCCATGCTGTATCTCGGCTTACGAGGAATTTGCTATGTTGAATTGAGTGTCGAGACTGCTTCAATAGATGTACATTCAGGTCTGGGCGGCTCCATCTTCCCCAACGCGGCGTGGAGACTTGTATGGGCCTTGTCCACGCTGAAAGGGGAAGATGAGCGGATCCGAATCCCGGGCTTCTATGACGGCATCCAGTCTCCATCCACGCGCGACCGCGAATTGATGGAAGCGTTACCCGAAGTCGCCGAGGAATATAAGTCTCGCTATGGAGTCAAGCAATTCATCAAAGGCCTCACAGGTGGGGTTGACCTCAAGCTGGAAGAAGTGTTTAGTCCGACCTGCACGATCTGTGGACTCACATCCGGCTATCAAGGCCCAGGCTCCAAAACAGTTCTGCCGGCGCGCGCCTCAGCAAAAGTTGATTTCCGCCTGGTGCCTGACCAGGATCCCGAGGATATTCTCAGGAAGTTGCGCGCCCATCTCGATGCGCACGGCTTTAACGATGTGCAGATCACCGATCTCGGCGGCGATCCACCAGCGCGGACTGATCCGGATGAGCCTTTCGTTCAACTGGTCGCGAAGACATCGGAAGAGGTCTATGAGACCCCCATGCAGTTGGTCCCGATGGTTGGAGGCTCAGGTCCGAGTTACCCGTTCGTTCATGATCTCAAACTGCCCGTTGCCACCGCGGGGTTGGGCTACCCTGACACACGTGCGCATGCCCCGAATGAAAACATCCGTGTAGACTTATATCTCAAGCATGCGCGACACATGGCTCGCGTGATCAAGGAGTTTGCAGAGTAACATCTCAGGAGCATCATGAATACATCGAAGCCATTACAAGATAACGATCTCAACATACCAAGCCAGACGTGGGGAATCTTTTTGATCAGCATTCTGGGCCTGTTCCTGGAGACGCTTTTTATCCGCTGGATCGGGACTGAGATTCGAATATTTGCATACCTTCAGAACACTATTCTGGTGGTGTGTTTCCTCGGGCTTGGGTTGGGTGCGTTTACTTCCTCCAGATCTATTGAGATCAAGCAGACTCTTTTTCCCTTGACTGTTTTTCTATTCCTGATGGCCATTCCGGTTACCCGCCTGGCCCTGGGAAGCACGAGTGAAATGTTAAGCACATTGGGCGACCTGGTCATTTGGTCTGGCGGTGAGGCTAGTGATGTTACCAAAAGAATCATCCTGCTAATCGGCGGCTTGATCCTGACCTATGGTGTGCTTATTCTGATCGTCGACACGTTTGTCCCGTTAGGCCGAATCCTCGGGCGTTTGATGAATGCTAACCCGAACCCAATTTGGGCTTATTCTGTCAATATCTTCGGCAGCATTCTGGGAACCTGGTCATTCGTCCTGCTCAGCTTTTTTTATCAACCCCCGTTTGTCTGGTTTTTTATCACCGCAATCCTATCAGCGGTGTTTGTTCTCTGGTCAAATCGGGACAAGAGGCTGAATTTTGTCCTGCTGGCCATGATTGTGGTTCTTTCCTGGTTCGCCAGCCGGGTCTCCGGCGCGCTGGATGTGATCTGGTCTCCCTATCAAAAATTAGTTGTGCGGGAAAGTCAGGCTGACGAAATTGGCAAATATCAAATTGAAGTCAACAACGCCAGTTATCAGGAAATCATGGATCTAGGGGATGGGTACGTTTCGGCAGATCCTCAACAATTCCCGCCGGAATTGCAGGGGTTGAGTCAATACGATATTCCCTTCCTGCTTCATCCGGACCCGGAATCCGTTCTAGTCGTGGGTGCGGGCACAGGGAACGATATTGCCGGAGCCCTGCGGCACAGCACACAGACTATTACCGCAGTTGATATTGATCCCGCCATTATTACGATTGGTGAGAAACTTCACCCGGAAAAACCTTATTCCTCATCAAACGTACGGGTAGTCAATGATGATGCGCGCTCGTTTTT
>DASWKT010000166.1:0-3463 GCA_036396515.1 Anaerolineales bacterium
CTCGCAGTGACATTCTATTAGGAGATTGCTTCGTCGGACTTTGTCCTCCTCGCAATGACATGGAACTCTATTCATACAAAAACTTCTGCATCTCATCAACTGCCTGCAGTAACTTCTCCGCGCCGCCAAACAATTGATAAATCTCATACGGTGAACCGTAACTATCAAATGGCGAAACTTGTAATACCCGCGGCAATTGATCAAATTCGCCAATACCATAATCCGCATATTTTTCCAGCAAGGTATCCAAAATCTCCCTTGCTGCAGGTGTAAACGTATTGAAGAAGTTGGCTTTCTTCTGGCGCAACTTCTCAGCACGCTCACGGCGTGTTACCAGTGGCGCATTATATGCCACGTGCAACAACAAATCCAGCGCGTCGGCTTCTTCCTGGTGAGTGACATGAGCTAAGTGGTCAGGGTCTATGCCGCGGGCGCGCAATTGGTTCAAAATCTCAGCGCGCTGCTCCGCAAGAGGCCAGGTCTGGCGTAAATGTTCTGCCGTCAAATTCAGGTAGCACCTCCCTAAAGCGTGGAGGGGCATAAGCCTTGCAGAAAATGGGGTTCACTGGCAAACTCTTGCGACGACCAAATCACGCGAGACGCCAATGAACCCACACGAGCTATTTTGCCCGAATATGGATTGTCCGGCAAGAGGACAAGTCGGAAAAGGAAACATCCATGTGCATAGTTTGGAAGACAAGCGCTGTCTTTGTGAGGTTTGCGGACAAACCTTTACGACAACCAAAGGCACGATCTTTTATCGGCTCCGCACCCACCCGGAAACTGTGATGTGTGTGATTGTGTTGTTGGCATACGGCTGCCCGATCCAGGCGATTGTGAAAGCGTTTCTGTTGGATGAACGCACCGTGCGCGATTGGCAAAAGCGAGCTGGTCAACATTGTCAGCAAGTCCATGAGCATCTGGTAGAAAGCCGCCAGCATAATTTGGAGCAAGTGCAAGCCGATGAAATTAAAGCCAAGACCCAGCAGGGAACGCTGTGGATGGCATTCGCCATCTGGGTTCCCACCCGCTTATGGATGGGCGGGGTGGTGAGTCCCAAACGCGACATGGATTTGATCCAGTCGTTGGCGGACAAGGTGCGCCAAATGGCGCTTTGTCGCCCACTCTTGCTGGCCGTAGACGGTTTAGCCAGTTACGTGAGTGCCCTTCGTGACGCGTTTCGGAGCAAGTTTCCTCGTCAGGCAGGAGAAACGGGACGTTGTAAAATGATTTCGTGGCCTGACATTTACATCGTGCAAGTGGTCAAGCAACGTGTGGAAGGCGTACTGCGTGTGGAGCGACGCATTGTGCAAGGCACAAAGGAGATTGTCGAAAGTCTCCTCCAAAAGACACAAGGAAAAGGCATGATCAACACCGCCTTTATTGAGCGTCTCAACGCCACCTTTCGTCAACGAATTTCTCCCTTGACGCGTCGTACCCGTAATTTAGCCCAACAGGCTGAAACCTTGCTGGCTGGCATGTATCTCGTCGGTTGCTTCTATAACTTCTGTGACTATCACCATAGTTTACGTTTGAAGTTGTCGGTCGGCTCTTTCGGCTATCGCTGGGTACAACGAACCCCGGCGATAGCCGCGAAACTGACTGATCACCAATGGACACCAGCCGAACTGCTCAATTTCAAAGTGCCGCCATCGCGCTGGGCAATCCCCAGTCACCGTGGCAGACCTTCCAAGGCTATCTTGAAACTCGCTCAACAATGGGCTACTTGACCACGGTTAAGTGCCCTGATACCCAAATTCAAGCGACGGATATTTTCGGTGACATAGTCAGTAAATTGAACTGTCCTGAGGACATTGCCTTCAGGATCGAGCTCAAAGGCTTGTTCACCTGCAATATAAACCTGCACATTATCAAGATAATACTTGCGGGGTAATTCGCCAATCTGCCTTTCAATTTCTTGAATGGCTTCCAGGGTGTTATCTTGAATCTCTGGTTCAAGCGTGCCTTCTTCGCTATCTTGGATCTGTGTCTCGTTGCCTTCACTGTCAATCTCGGATTTGGTCACGCGCACGGGATCGCCATCAAATGCAGGGTCATAAAATAACTGCGTAGCGCCCACATAGTCAATGATCGTGAACCAGAACTTATTATGCTCTTCAGAAACCCGCGTCCCACGCCCGATGATCTGCTTGAAATCAATCATTGAACTGATTGGTTTGAATAGGACAATATTACGGCAGGTCGGCGCGTCAACACCTGTGGTCAGCATCTGTGAAGTGGTGAGAATAACGGGCACCTCTTTTTCAGGGTCTTGGAAGTTATCCAGGTGTCCACGTCCAATGGCTTGTTCATCACTCACCACGCGCGCTACATAGTGCAAATGCATTCGTGTCAAGTCAGCATTTGCATTATTCAACGCAATCCGCATATCCAGCGCATGTTCCTGGTCTACACAAAAGACAATCGTTTTGTCAAAGCGGCTGGTTCTTTTTAGATATTCCGTCAAATGCTTTGCAACCACTTCGGTGCGTGCCAGCAACGACACTACGCGTTCGAAATCTTTTGTCCCATATAGATCAGGTGGAATTTCGCGCCCAAAGCGGTCTAATACGCCAGGGTCAATTTGTAGTCCGCTGGCATCCACATCGGGAATTACACGATACACACGATAGGGCGCAAGGAAACCATCGTCAATTCCTTTGCGGAGGCTATAGGTATAAATGGGATCACCAAAATATTCGTATGTATCAACGTTATCAGTTCGCCTTGGCGTGGCGGTCATGCCGATTTGAGTGGCATAGTCGAAGTACTCTAAAATCTTTCGCCAACTGCCGAATTCGTTAGCGGAGCCACGATGACACTCATCTACGATGATGAGATCAAAGAATTCTCTCGGATATCTTTCATACAAGTTTTCGCCAGTGACAGGGTTTGCCAATGCCTGATACAAGGAAAAATACACTTCGCGGCTTTTGAGTGCTCTGCCCTGAATTTTATGTAACGCCTGTCCCATTGGCGAGAACGTACGGTCTTTCGCCTGGTCAATCAAAACATTACGGTCTGCAAGATATAAAATCCGCTTCTTACGTTTGGCCTTCCACAATCGCCATGCAATCTGAAAAGCGACAAAGGTCTTCCCTGTGCCTGTCGCCATCGTCAACAGGATTCGATTTTGTCCTTCAACTACGGCATTCACCGCCTTATTGATCGCAACCTGCTGATAATAACGCGGCGCTTTTCCTCCCACTTCTTGCCAATATTGAGACAGTGCATCGGCCTCATCATTTTCATCTTCAAACCTAAACGTGCCTTTCAGTCTCCCCCATAATTCATCGGGCGAAGGAAAAGTTTCGAGATGACATTCCATACCTGTGATGAAATCGTGCTCCACGATCCCTTTGCCATTGCTCGAGTAGGCGAACTTCACATTTAGCATTTCGGCATATTGAATTGCCTGTTGCAGGCCTTTGCCAGGATGCGTATATTCTGCTTTCGCTTCTAT
>DASWKT010000167.1:0-7258 GCA_036396515.1 Anaerolineales bacterium
TGCTATACTTACAAGCAAGGAGAACGATATGACCCAGTTAGAGTTAGTCATCTCTGAAATCGAAAAACTCCCTCCTGCCGAACAAAGTCAATTTGCGGCATGGATATTAGAAGAATTACATTCCGAACAACGCTGGTCGAAATTGTTTGCAGAATCCAGCGATGTATTGTCACATCTCGCAGATGAAGCGTTAGCGGAGCATAAGGCAAAGGAAACCAAAAAACTTGACCCCGATTCTTTATGAACTCCCACATCACGGACAAGTTCCGGAAAGCCTTCGCAGAATTGCCTGCCGACGTTCAAAAACAAGCGCGGCAGGCATATCGCCTTTTTATAGAGAATCCCTATCATCCAAGTTTACGATTCAAACCAATCCATCCTACCCGTCCTATTTATTCTGTACGTATCGGGATGGATTATCGGGCGGTTGGCACTCGCGATGGGAGTGACATCATTTGGTATTGGATTGGTTCCCATGCCGAATATGACAAGTTGAGTCGACAGTTCAGGAAATAATTCTACGCAGAGCTGTCCCTCGTGTGTGGGGCCCTGTGGCGAGAATGGAGTTGAGGTAAGCAGGACGCGCTAGAGATGTTGAAAGAACTGACCTCAACACTATGAACATTCGTCTTCTTCAACGCGATGAAGTCCCGCTTATCTGGCAAATTGATCGCCGCGAGGTCGTCGAAAACATCTACTACCTGCGTGATGGGGAAATAATCCTTAAACCTGATTATTTCGATATTCAAGGCTGGCCCCCAGGCGAAGCGGAACTTTATACGCCTATGTTGCTGGATTGTTATGATCGCAGCGGGATGTTTTGGGGTGCTTTTGAGAATAACTTGCTGATTGGCGCAGCAATTCTGGAAAGCAAATTCATCGGCGCGCGGCAGGACACGTTGCAGCTCAAATTCCTGCACGTCAGCCGCGACTACCGAAAACAGGGATTGGGGAGGACACTTTTCGATTCCGCGGTGAAGAGGGCCAAAGCACTCGGAGCCAAAAAGTTATATATCTCCGCAACGCCATCCGAGAACATGGTCAATTCCTATTTGCGGCTGGGATGTGCTTTAGCAACGGAGATCGATCCGGAATTATTTACACTGGAACCTGAAGATATTCATCTTGAGTATGTGATCTCATAATTTATGAATAAGGCGGCGAATATTGATTCATGCCTGCGTCGTGGACAACGTTGCGAGCAAAATCTAAATTTGGTTCCTCTGCATCGTAGTTTTGATTCTCTGCTCCTTAGGTTCGTCATCCTGCAATTCGGGTTACTCCTCTCGTGGTTCGGGTCATCCCCCTGCAGTTCCGATTAATCCCCGTGCAGTTCGGGTCAGTCCCACTGCGGTTTGGGTTAGTTCCCCTGCCGCATAGTTTTGATTCCCTGCTCCGTATTTGAGTTACGGGGTTCCGTAACTGAGATTCCCCGCTCCGTACTTTAGTTGCGGACCTCCGTAGGTTAGTCCTCCAGCTCCGTAGGTTAGTTACGGCGCTCCGTAAGTTAATCCCCCTACTCCATGTGTAGCTCTCTATTCGATATATTTATCCAGTAACGTAATTGGCTTTTGTGCGTCAAGGAGATAAGAGAATTTCCCGATAATTTATAGTCCTCCAACGTCAAACGCAGGTAATTTGGCCACAGAAATTTAATCGTATCGAGCCAGCTTTGCAACCGATCTCCCCTCCGTTATCTTCAACAGGCACGAACCTCCGCCTCGGAGGCGCGCGATTGCCATTAGCACGCGCTGCATTTGTCAGCCTGTCGCTGGAGACCGTGATCTTTTTCAGCCTGGGGGTGCCGCTGTACTTCCGGGGGTATATCGAATCGATTGACTCTGATACTTTGTCCGCGCTCGAGGGACTTGGACTGAGCACGACCTTCTATGCCGCGTATCAAACCGTGTTGGTGGTCTTGCTCGCAATTGCTTTCTCCATTGCGGGGTTGATCATTTCCTGGAACAAGTCAGATGACTGGCTGGCGCTGCTGGTCGCGTTCACGTTGATCGGTCAGGGAGCGAACGCGTTCGGCCCGCTTCAAAAAATGGCCGCAATTCCCAGCTTCGAGGTCCCGGTGCGTTTCGTGATCGCGATGGTTCTCATGGGACTTCCCCTCTCCTGCTATCTCTTCCCCGATGGGAAAATTCAAATGCGCTGGATGCTGTATGTGGCGGGCTTTTGGTTCATATGGCTGATGGTTTCCACGGTCTGGCATTCTTTCCCGATCAATATATTTAACCGCGGTGGGAATGCAACATTGGTTTATCTGCTCTCATTGCTGGTTGTATTAAGCACAGGCATCTACGCTCAGGTCTACCACTACAGAAAGACAGACAGCCCCATCAAGCGCCAGCAGCTCAAGTGGATCGTGTTCGGTGTCGCCATTGGCATTCTGACAGGCATTGGCGTCAACCTGTTTATGACATTCTTCGAACTGGCGGACCCATCAGCGGAGGCGCACCTGATCGTGGATATGGTCACGCAAACCCTTTCTGTGATGGCGCAGTTCAGCGTCCCTGTGGCCGTGGTCTTCTCCATCCTGAAATACCGCCTCTACGATATCGAACTGGTCATCAACCGGTCCATTATTTATGGCTTGCTGACGGTCATTTTGGCGGCGGTCTTTGCGTCATTCTGTTCGGCCTGCAGACCGCCTATCGAGCGATGACTCATCAAACGAATCCACCCACGCTTGCCGTCGTCATTTCCACGATCGTGGTTTCCAGTATTTTCCAGCCCACCCGAAAAGCCCTGCGCCGCTTCGTCAACCGCAGGATCTATGGCATGGATGTGGACTTTGAAGAGATCGAGCGCCGCAACGAGAAGATGGAGCAGGTCGCCCACTCGCCTTCTCATGCGGTCACGAATGTCGGTGGATACAAGGGTTTGGAGTTGATCGCGCGCGGTGGCATGGGAGAAGTCTATAAAGCGCGGCATCCAAGCCTTAACTGTACGGTTGCTATCAAAGTGCTATCCACTTACTTCAAAGACGATCCGAGTTTCAATAAACGTTTTACCCGCGAAGCAAAGACCATGGCGCAGTTGCGCCACCCGAATATCATTACCATCCACGACTTCGGCGATCAGGATGGTTTGCCCTACATCGTCATGGAATATCTGACTGGCGAGACACTCTCGCAGATCCTGGCCAAACGCGAACGCCTCCCCCTTGACGAAAGCCTGCCTCTGCTCCAGGACATTGCCTCGGCCCTCGACTATGCCCACCAGCAGGGAGTCATTCACCGGGATGTCAAGCCATCCAATGTCATCGTGGAGCCGGTTACCACATTGACAATTGGCCGCACCGAACGCGCCATCCTCATGGATTTTGGCATCGCGCGTTTCGTGAGCGAGAACACCGTCCTCACCGGGAGCGGAGATGTGCTGGGTACAGCAGATTACATTTCTCCCGAACAGATCCACGGGATTACAGAGCTGGATAGCCGCGCTGATCTTTACAGCTTTGGGGTCATGACGTATCAACTGCTAACGGGCAAAAGGCCCTTCGAGCGCAACAACACCTGGGCAATGATCAGGTCCCACCTCGAGGAGCCGCCTCCAGATCCGCGCATTCATATTTCGATGTCTGAGAATGCGGCAGAAGCAATTCTAAAGGCGCTGGCAAAGAAACCTGAGAATCGATTCTCATCGGTGGGTGAGTTCGTTGCGGAATTAGGAAACGCCTAATCAGGAATAGCTCCAGCCGCCGTCTCACCGGCGCTTGTAGTGCCATACAGTGAGTTACAGGCAGTGATCGACCCGCGGGGTCCGCTGAAAGCCTTCCTGTGCTAAACCAGTCAAGGAAACAGGCAATGGACCGTACTCATCTTAGGCATAAGGGGTTGTTATGTACATACGGCCTACTCTAAATGAGGATAACATGCCGCAAAATGGAATACATGCAATCGTAGGGATCGCCGCCCGCACGTGGATGCCAACAAAAGAATGGTTACCGCTTGGTCTGGTACTGGGAAATATGTTCCCTGATCTGGATAATCTGGCTGTCGCCTATGCAACGCTGACAAAAGCCGACACCCATGGCCTGCATCGTACGTTTACACACAGCATCTTCACCATCGCCGCCTTGGTCATCCTGTTTTACATGATTGCCGCGCTGACCAAAAATCCGAATTGGCGGAATTTCGGCCTGGGCTTCGGGATTGGCATTCTTATGCACATCCTGCTCGACCTGGTTGCATGGTTCAACGGAGTTGAACTGTTATGGCCCATTCGATACGAGTTGAATTTCTGGAGTTGGTTCACGATGCCTGCCTGGTTGAAGATATTCATGGATACGGGAGAGTTCCTGGCATTCGGTTTATTCTTTAGCCTGCTGGGTTCACTTGCCTACAGGAATAAAACGGATGACGCCAGGCTATCCACATTACGAGCATGGGCTTATGTACAGTTCAGTTTGTTTGCCCTGTTTACCTTCCTCTTCTTTTTCATGCCTGGGGTCCCCCTGTTGTACACAATTTTCGGCGCATTGTATTTGATCTCCTCAATTGCTGCAATCGTGTTAACCATACAAATGAGGAAGACTGTTGAAATGGTGTAGGGAGTATGTTACTTCAGGCCACAATCGTCGTAACACTATTTGGCATGGCATTCACCCTCTGGATGGCATTCTACCTCTTTGCAAGAGGGTTTCCGAGTACCATTACATTACGAATGGTTATCGTTTTACTGAGCTTATCTGGATTTTTCTACGGGGCGTACAATAATATTTTTCACCAGGTCGCAGGCACGGCAGCATGGCGAGCCGTACTGCTCGTGATCGGGCTGGCGGGCTGGTATAGCCTGACGTATCAGGTAATGCCCGCTCAAAGTCGAAAACGGCTCCGCTGGCTCGAAATCGGCATGTATATTCTTGCTGTCATTACGGCGGTTCTGCTCCTGCTATCCAACTCATTCACCGGTGAAGAGGGCAATACGCTGTTCGTGGCCCACATGCGCATTGGTTTTCCCTACATTGTTTATGGCCTTTATCAATGGGGAGTCGCCTTGTGTATTCTGCTAAATCTGCTCATCGATGATAGAGTCGGGCTCACCCCAAGTGGAAAGTATTTTCTGGTCGCCTCCGTATTCCCGACCGCTTCCGTCATTTATGGAGTGGCCGGGCTCATCGCGTCGCAGCCTTTGCCGCGCATCGTACCGGACCTGTTGATTTTTTGCGGCGTCTTTCTTTTGAGCATATCCGTCGCGCGTCATCAGACATTGCTCGAACGGCGGACCACTCTGCAGGATTTCCCGATTACTACCCTCACCATTCTCGGTCTATCCGCCATCTATGCTTATATTGGCTGGCGCCTGGGATTGCCCATGGAAATGATGGCCGCGGTGGTTGGGCTGGCCATCTTGACTCATGCGTTCTATGATCTTGTGCGTGAGTTTCTGGAACGCCTGCGCATCCGCAGGGAGAGCGCATTTCGAAAGCAGTTGCGTCAATTGGAAGGCGCCGGTGAGAACGCGCTCCAGGATCGTGCGCAGGAAGGCCTGGATCTATTATGCCAGACCCTTGATGCACCCAGCGGCCTCATAGCTATTCGGAGTGGGGACGAATTTCTCGTAACCGCGACTCGGCAGTCGGTCCCGGTCGGGAGCCGCATTTCTCCAGGCCTGGTTTCCTTTGAAGATACATCCCTACTCAATGACGATCAACTGCCGCAGCTTGCGTGGGGCGCTCCCTCCTTCGATGGGCAGCTACAAATCGCGTTTGTCGGAATTGGAAAACCAAAATCCAGGCTCGATTATTCGGCCAGCGACTTGGAGTTGCTGGCTGAGGTGGCTGATCAGATCGGTACCATTGTCTCATTGAACAATCTTCAACCCCAGCAAAACAATCAGATCCGCCAACTGGTTGCTGAATCCCAGGCGAACGCAAACGAGCTGAACTCCATTGCGGATGAAGTCAGGGAAACAATCGCGTCCAATCCCGATCCTGAGTTCGTTAAAATCGTCGAAGAGGGGTTGCGGCGTTTTTCGGATTACATGGCTTTGGGACAATCACCTCTGGCGGATTGGGCTGGCATCACTGCGGAATCACATATTGAGCGCGGCAAACAACTCCAGAAATTTCTGGCAGATGCCATCGAATTTTTTCGGCCTGCCGGACCCCGTCCGCATGAACCACTGCCGCGGGTTTGGTATAGTTACGTCGTTTTGTACGATGCTTATGTGGAGGGTGTTCCGAATCGCGAGATCATGGCACGCCTCTATATTTCCGAAGGGACCTTCAACCGGACGCGGCGCAATGCAATACGCGGCCTCGCAAGGTTGTTGGCAGAGAGTCATAAGTCACTGACAAGCTAATCTTGAAAAGGAATCGGTGGGAAAACGGTTGATAAATCTCTATTGACCCACGAGCAAAAAATAAGTATAGTGAACACATCGACCACCCATGATTCCACGCGGGATAATGACACTCTACCAGGTCACCTTCACAGTTAATTTTCTGGCTCTCATCGCCTCCCTTTGGCTGGGAATGTACCTTGTCACGCGCAATCCGCGGGTGCCCACAGCCTGGCTTACCGCCCTCACCCTCTGGACGCTGAGCGGGCTTTTCATCAATGTCCTGCTGGCATTGAACCCGCCTCCTGTGCCTGCCTTTCGCCCGGCAAGCCTGCGCTTTCTTTTTCCCTTTTGGCCTACAGGAATGTTTGAACAAGGAGCCAACGCCTGGTTACAAGGGTGGTCAGTCGCGCCCTCGATTGCCTTTTGGCATCACGCCACCATGCTGATGAGACCTGGCAAAATGAACATCTGGCGCTGGACGCGGGTGATTGCAGGCTATGTTATTGCCATTGCCGCAATTGAGGTTCAGGCATTTACGCAGATTCTTTTTTCTGTCGAGGGAGGCGACCCGCTTTATCTAAACAGTCTACGCGCAGGACCCCTTTATTCCGTGTTCGGAATTGGCCTGATTGCTCTCACGATAATGAGCATCATTAACCTTACGCGCTCCGTCTACATCGCGCCAACCGAAATCGTCCGCCGCCAACTGATAACACTTGTTAAGGCCAGTGTTATCTCAGGTCTTATCGGTCCTATCTCACTTGTTTCATCAGGACTCAATATCTTCCCCATGCCAATGGTTATTTTATCTGGTGTGTTGGCTATTTTCGTCGGAATGGTTGGCTACGGCGTTGCACGCTATAGCGCGCTCGTGGAAAAGCGCACCATAGACCGCGACTTCTTCTACAATCTGAGCGGTATTACTGTAATAACCGGCATATACACATTTGCAGCCTGGTTG
>DASWKT010000168.1:0-8981 GCA_036396515.1 Anaerolineales bacterium
ACCATCCTTGCGAGTCTCCACGCCGGCCAGAGCTGATTTACGATTCAGATGAATGGATGTCTTTTTGGGATCTTCAGCCACTGGTCCGAAAGTCTGCAAGATTGACAGTAATTGGTCATACAGTGCGCGGACAGATGAGTCTTTGTTGAGGAAATGATCCTTCACCGAATATGTTTCTGTCATTTTGACTCCTTATTGAACGACAACCCTGACGTAAATCGGGTCTCCAAATGCGATTCCATCCGGGTCATGTGCCTGCCATGCGCTTTCGTAGACGCCGTCTGTAAAAGGCGCGGTGAAGAGGATTTTAATGATCGTCTGTGTCCCAGCGCGGGCAGGATAAAGGGCGATCTCTTCCGGCGCCTCAAGGACTGCTCCACCGATGTGCTTCAAACGATAATCAGAATTCCAGTGGCAGGTGCCGCTGTTCTCGACAAGCCATTGTTTATCTATGCTGGAGCCAAAGGTAACGAACGAATTATCTGGAATGGTAATGTCTTCGATAAACGTGAGATTGCTAAAACATTCCTCAGCATCTACAGTTGGAAGAATGGTTGGCAAAGGAGTGGATTGAACTACGACGATTACTTTTGTCGGGTTGATGATCAAGGTTGGCTCGATCAGTGGAGCTGGCAAGGTCGGTGGGCGGAAGGGAGTCGCCGTGGAAACAGGAGAACAAGCGGAGGCGATGAGAAGAGTCAGTGTAACAGCCAGCAGGCCGCGGCGTAGCATGCTGCGAAGGATAACATATTTAAATGACAAAGGCGGACGATGGACCGTCCGCCTCTAAAAAAACCAATTTTATTCTTCGTCTGAACTTCCGTCTGTCTCAACGGCCAGATCCAATGGCAGGGCAATCTCTCCGCTCAAGGCTTTCTGACGGATGACCGTGTCGAGCTCGTTCATCAGGTCTGGATTCTGACGGAGGTAATCCTTGGCATTTTCGCGGCCCTGGCCCAGCCGGATGTCGCCATAGGAGAAGAACGCTCCGCGCTTTTGAACGACTTCAAACTTGGTGGCGAGGTCGAGCACGTCACCTGATTTGGAGATGCCTTCGTTGAACATAATGTCAAACTCGGCCGTGCGGAAGGGTGGGGCAACCTTGTTCTTGACAACTTTCACACGTGTGCGATTGCCGATAACTTCATCACCGACCTTGATGGCCTGGATGCGGCGCACATCGAGACGAACGGATGCATAGAATTTGAGGGCCTGCCCGCCCGTGGTGGTCTCGGGGTTGCCGAACATGACGCCGATCTTTTGACGCAATTGATTTGTGAAAATAACTGCTGTCTTGGTCTGGTTGATCGCCCCTGAAAGTTTGCGAAGCGCCTGAGACATAAGACGCGCCTGCACGCCCATAGTTGCATCGCCCATGTCACCCTCGATTTCAGAACGTGGAACGAGCGCAGCGACAGAATCAATTACGATCACATCTATGCCTCCAGAACGGACAAGTGTTTCGGTGATCTCAAGTGCCTGTTCGCCTGTATCAGGCTGCGAGACGAGCAGGTTATCAATATCCACACCGACGCGCGCAGCATAGACGGGATCGAGGGCATGTTCCATATCGACGAATGCCGCGACACCGCCCATCTTTTGCGCTTCAGCCACGATATGCTGACAAACCGTGGTTTTCCCGGATGACTCGGGCCCGTAAATTTCTGTGATGCGGCCGCGGGGAACGCCGCCAACACCGAGCGCAATATCGAGTGACAGTGAGCCCGTAGGAAAGGCCTCCGTCTCCATGTGTTTGGCTTCGCCCAGGCGCATGATGGAGCCGTCGCCGTAGCGTTTGAGGATATCGCCGACAGCTTTATCGAGCACGGCACGTTTTGCACCATCTACGTGATTGTTGGATGCTGCCAGCTCTTCAGCAGCCGCGGCTTTGGATGATTTTCGAGGGGACATATTACTCTCCAATACAAAGTTTAAGGGTCAAATTGTGTAATCGTAGAGTATAGCACAGATGTTCTGGACGTCAAGGAAATTTTCTTCCTGTTTTACGGTACTGGAGTCGCCGTGCCCGGCAAAAAATCCAGTGTTGGGACAGGCGGGGGAAGGACCTCGAATCCATCTTCATCGGTGAATGTGAAGTAGGTGACCTGACCAGGATAGATATCTGCCCAGAATTGCAGGTTTTTATCTTTGTATTCGAAGGCGATCTTGTATAAACCTGCGGGCAAGTCGCTCAACACTAAATTTTCCTGATAATACGCGTCTGCATTCACCGCGCCCACAGCATACGTCAACACTTTGCGCAATGGAACTTCAGAGGGCAGAGGTCGCACTTCAACAGGAAATTGATTCATCAGTTTGCCATCTTCATCCGTCAATCGTCCAACCAGTACACCCCAGCCTTGTGGTGGAGCCATCCACAGCTCGGGGTTGTATGTATTGAAAAAAGTATTCCCACCCAGCCGCACTTCAAAATGCAAATGAGGTCCGGTCGTTATACCGGTATCACCCACCAAACCGAGTACATCTCCGGTATTTACATGCTGACCAACCACCGCAATGATCTCGCTCATATGTGCATAGACCGTATAAAGTGTTTGATCTTTATAACCAAAGTCGTGACGCAGGACGACTGCCTGCCCGTAAGGATCCGTGATGTTGCCGGGAACTTCTGTGAATAAACCCCAATCTGCTGAGACTACTGTGCCCGGTCCTACGGCAAGGATAGGCGTGCCTTCTTCCGCGTCGATGTCCACGCCGGTATGTACAACATTCGGTGCGAAAAACACCCCTCCATAACGGTATTCTGCAAGCGGCCAGTTGACGTTATCTGCCGCGATGGGCCGGGCGAGGTAAAAATGATCATAGGCAGAGACCGCCCAGGGTACGGGATAAAGAGGCGGGCGCCATCCGGAAACCGGTGCCGCGCCGGGAGTTGGGAGGACGAATCGAAACGGTGCGATCGTCGGCTTTGGCTGCGCATCGGCCTCGGCGTCAGCCGCAGGCTGGGTCGCCGTTGCCCCCGCGATCACCGCCGTTGGAGTTGGTCCCGTTTTCTCCGAGGCTGGAGTCGCGGGCGCGCAGGAAGTGATAAGTACAATTATCAGAAAGACAAAAAAATTTATGTCATTGCGAGGAAGGTTGAGATGTTTTGCATCGAAACCCGACGAAGCAATCTCTTGCTCAATGAGGGGATTGCTTCGCTGTGCTCGCAACACTTGCACCTGGCGCACACCTGCCCCGGGTGCAGGTGCCGGGGAGTGCAGGTGTGACATAGCTATCTTCATGGAGTAACCGTCGGTGGGTGGGGTGAGAGTGACGGCGTATTCGACGGCGTTGGTGTAATCGTGGGTGTACGGGTGGGTGATGGTGTAACGGTTGGACGCGGCGTGCGCGTGCGTAATGGGGTCCACGTGGGGAGTGGCGTGCGTGTGGGAGTGAGCGTCGGTGGCAATACTTTGGTAGGTGTGACCAGCACATCCGGCGGATAGAGTTGAAGCATCGCTGAGTACCAATCAAGTTTATTGGTGAGAGCAAATTCAGTGAAGCGCGCGCCGCGATAGAAAGTTCGCCAGTTCGGAAGCGCGGGCACACGCTCCCAGCCATATTGGATGGCGAGCGCAGTGACATCCACCCAATAGCCTGGAGGCACGTCACTGTATTTCCCGCCTTGTTCATAAATTTTCGGGTCGAGGTTATAGCGCGCTCCCAAATCCCAGGGCTGGCTTCGCAGCGGTTCACCGAGCGAGCCGTCCTGCAATTGGGCGCGCAGATATAAACGCCAGTATGTCTGTGCGCCGAAGTCTTCGCGCACAGCTACCATCCAGCCTGCGTTTGTAATTAATGAGTTTATGGCGAAGGCGCGGCCTGTGTACAGCCAATCCTCTCCAAAGCCGGGATCCAGCAAGGTGGTAATCGGCACAAACGCATTTTCCAAACTGGCAAGTGCGTCCCAGCCGACCTCCAGACGGACGCGTTCACGCAGGGCATCAAAGGCTTCGTTTGCAAGATCGTGCATTTGTGGGTAAGGCGCCTGCACGCCTGGCAGCTCCACCAGCGACCACCTCCCAGACTCGCCTTCTGAGACCGGCTCACCGTGCGCTGCCCAGAGCGGGGCAGGCGTTAACTGTGCAGCTTGCTGAAAGTTTCCGGGCAACGGCTCGGAAATAATCAAGTTAGCCCATGTCAATCCGCGCAGGGTCGCGGCGGGGAAAGGAGTTAAAGGCTGGAGTGGTCTTCCATCTGCAGAGTAGGCAATCAGATAAGTATTATTCGGGGCGGTTAGCGAGCTAATGATTTGATCGCTGGAGATATTCCAGGCGGGCCAATCTCCATCACCAATCCATGTCGCCGGGAGGTTTCGAGATGAATTCCACACGTAAATACCACTGCGCCCCACACTCTGGGATGAAGATGACCACGCAAGTCGCCGTCCATCGGGTGACCAAACGGGGTGTGATTCCGAGGCGAGTTCGGTGTTGCTCAAGTTTTGAAAACGATTGCCGTCTGTGCGGTCCAGGTCTGCGAGAATGACTTCGCTATTTCCACTTTGTGTCGAGATAAAAGCGATGTGACGTCCATCAGGCGCCCAGGCAGGCGAATGATCGGATGCGGATGAATTTGTCAGATAGATTGAATCTCTTCGCGGATGCTGCGCAGGCCCTACAATGATCTCAAGGTTATCATCCACATAGATTTCAAAAGCCATGAATGCGCCATCAGGTGACCACGTGGGCGCACCCTCGTATTCGGGTGTATCGGTAAGTTGAGAAGTGTCGCCACTTGCCAGATCCAAGAGGTATAAATCCCAGTATCCGTTGCGATTGGAGGCGAATGCAATCTTCTCGCCATCCGGGCTTGCAGATGGCGTTATATCATCCCAGTCTCCACTCGTCATGCGGGTCAGTGGCAATATTTCAGGAATGTATGCAAAGAGATGGGCATAGCCATCTTCTTCATAGGAGAAGATCACCATTTCCTGCGCGTTTTTTGGAGTTGCAGGAATGATCTCCTCCGTCAGGGTGGGCTCGATTGTGACAGTCGTTTGCGGAGTCTCTGTCGTCTGCGGTGAACAGCCAGGCAGTGATAGACCCAGTGAAGCAAGAATCGTCATCAGTAAGGAGAGGCGGGAAAATGTCTTCGGCATGGATCGGTTTGGTTAAACGGAATCGGATTCCTTTTTGCCCGCAAGGGGAGGCGGTTCCACGTCAAATGAAAATTTCTGCGGTTCGGATGCCGGGCCATCGGGATAGAATAATTTTGCTTCGAGCGTATAGGGGTTTCTCAATTCGCCGCGGATATGCATGGTGAATTCGATCTTCCAGCTCATCGGCTCGATGATGCTCGATGAAGCGACCTCCTTGCCGTCTGCGTCGTTGAGTTCAACTTCAATATGGGGCCGCTTTTGGAATGGGGTGATCTCGATATTGACGCGCAAACGATAACCATCGGGATACGGCTCGGCAGTGAGCGACGTGATGCGCGTCTCTTCGGGCGTCATACGTTGCAGGCTATCTTCAGGAAAGAAAAATTCCATACGTAGTCTTCCAGTCGTCAGTCCATTCCTCTACTCGTCGAAGAGGAATGTCGCTTCAGTATACAGCCTGACACCTTTCCTCTTTACGCGCTCTCCGATCCACTCCTTGAGATACTCCTGTTTATATTCAATTGGCTTTCCACTTGATAATTCATGTAAAGGATAATTCAAATGCAGCACACGCGGTGAAACTGTGAAGCGCGTAATGCCCGTTGGCAAAACTATTTTCTGAGCTGCAAGTTTGAGAACAGTATTAATCTTGAAACTGGGAAATATGACCAGCGCAGTGAGATCGGGATAAATCTTTTTAAACGATTCAACCAGCGTCTGGCTTGTGCGGTCGAGCGATGCCCGAGTTTTGTATGCATTCACAATTTGATGCAAGGTATTGATGTGGGTGGCAAGGTCGCTGGGTGTCTCTACGAGCAGATAAAATTTTCCGTCGGGCAATCGGATTTGCATGGGTACATACTTTGGTGCATCCAAAGATTTATGCGTATTAATCTTTACAACGTCAAGTCCCTTCACTTTGCGAATTGCCCTCATTAATGTTTTTGTACTCATACCCCATACAACATGATGCCATGTTTGCAGATTTACGTGTGGGTCACCTGCTTTTACAACCTGTGCAACGATATGCGGAAACTCCATCTCGGTCAGCGAAGTGACCCGGTTTGCGCCATCCAGAACCATATATCGTTCTGTGCCATCCATGAGCGGCATGACGATGGGCGGGTTGCGCATAATGCCTTGCGCTCGCAGCTTCTGCACAAGCGGGAGCGTACGTTGCAGGTCATGGTCTTCGTGCAGGATCAAACTCTCAATTGGCAGTATTTTCAAATTGGGCAAATTGGGAATCATAACTGCCTGAGCATACCACACTAAAATCAGCGTTTCAAACGTTCAAGAGCTGCCCGAAAGTCATCTGGATAGGACGCCTTGAAGGTGATACGCTCTCCGTTCACCTCAATGGTCAGTGAGTATGCGTGCAATGCTGGACGGGCGATGATCTCTGTTTCCTCAGCACCATACAGCGCGTCCCCCAGCAGCGGATGTCTTAACGCATAGGCGTGGACCCGGATCTGATGCGTTCGTCCGGTCATCGGCTTCGCTTCGACCAAGGCAGTATCACCGCGGCCCTGCTCAGGATGGGCCCGAAACCGTTTAAGGGTTTTAAAGCGCGTCTCTGATGGCTTCCCGTTTTTGTCGTCCACCATCGTGCGATGTTTGTGCCCCACGTTTGCGCGCAGCGGATGCCTGGCGATCTTCTCATCCCATTTTGGATCCCCCTCAACGATCGCGTGATAGATTTTTTCCGCCTGATGGTTCTCGAATTGAATGTTCAATGCGCGGTGAGTCTCCGCATCACGCCCAAAGACCATTACACCGCTTGTGATCTTATCCAGCCGGTGGACAATCCATAATCTTCCGTATTCCTCCTCAAGCATCTTTATGAGATACGGCGCTTCCTTTTCCCAGCCATCTGGCAGGACTGGGAGGCCCGCAGGTTTATCCAGGACCAACAGGTGTTTATCTTCGTGAAGGATTTTCATGTCTGGGGTGCAGCGGCAGGTGGCTGATTTGTTTTTGCTTTTTTAGCCCTTCTGCTGTGCTTGAAACCGGTACCAAAGCACATGATCGCCCCGCCTACGAAAAATAGACTGTAGGTCAGCGCGGCGATGATCAGAAACAGGATAGATGACAGATAGAATTCAAAGGCCGACACTTTGTAAGTAAACCATTTTCGATAGCTAATCTGTCCCTCCACACCTCCGTTTTTTCTGATTTCGCGAATAAGCGACACATTGCGGAGATGGCGAACATGTACGGCAACTTCAAGCAGGAGAAACATTCCCAGATACAACAAATAGGTCCATGGAAAATAGATAAGAAGCCTTGTGAACCACCAAATGAAGACAATCAGCAGGCTATACAGAACGAGAAGAAGAATATGTAGTCTCGAAACGGGCTTGAGTGCATCAATATCTTTTTGATATTGTGGGGTCAGTTCGAAGCTTCCTTCGAACTGAAAATGCCCGATTTCACGAAACCCGCGCGCTGAATAAAGAGTCAGATAATAATCGCTTATGTAAAGGATTATCCATAAGGTCACCCCGGGCCAGGGACTGGTTGCCAGCCAGGTTTCCATATATTGCTCCTGATTTGAGATGAAGCAATTTTACCTTTTCTCCTCAAAACCCTTGACATTAACGTTACGTTAGGGTTTAACATAGCGCCATGTTCACTGTAAAGCAACTCTCCAAACTGGCTGGCGTCACGCCGCGCACCCTTCATCATTACGATTCGATTGGGCTCCTCAAGCCGTCCTGTGTGGGCGATAACGGCTATCGCTACTATGGGGAGGATGCCCTCCTGCGCTTACAACAGATCCTGTTTTACCGTGAACTGGATATTCCGCTGGACGATATCAAGAAGATTATGGCGGAGAGCCGTTTTGATGTGCTGGGCGCACTGCAAAGCCATAAGGACGCGTTGAACAAACAGGTGGCGCGCTTGAACCGCCTGCTCCATACGGTGGACAATACGATCAATCATTTGAAAGGAAATAACATCATGAGCGAAAAAGCATACTTTGAAGGTTTTGGTGAGGAAGAGCAGGAGAAATATGCTCTGGAAGCAGAAGAACTGTACGGCGCTGAAGGTGTCCGGGCATCCGTGAAGAAATGGAAAGGCTACTCTGCAGAACAGAAGCGACGTATCATGGAAGAAGGTAGCAAGAATTACACCGACATGATCGCTGCCATGCCGAAAGGTGCAGACAGCCCCGAGGTTCAGGCAATTGTCGAACGCTGGCGAAAGCACCTGGACTACTTCTGGACTCCCAAGCTGGACCAACTGCTCGCCCTCGCCAACGGCTACAACGACGACCCGCGCTTCAAAGCCAACTTTGATAAGATGCACCCGCAGCTAGCGGAATTCATGCGCGAAGCTGTGAAGGTTTATGTAACGAATAATAAGCAGTAAAAGTGAAATGCAACAAGAAAAATAGCCAGATGCTTAATACCTCTGGCTATTTTCTTTTATTTCCTGACACGTCGTATATCCAATGCGGCGCTGAAGCCAGCATACGCAGCGAGAGCGTAGAACAGTATGTCCATAAAATCAAAGGCGAGAGTGAATAGTTCAATCGCGGCCGCAGGACTAAACAGAAAGAAGAAAAATACTTCTAGGAAAGCTGCGCTTTCCTCACGCGCAATGACGCCTGAATAGAATAAGAGATTTCCAAGCGCGCATCCAATGAGGGCGAGGCCTGCGCTTGAAATCCCAAAGATCATAGTTTTACCTTTTCCAAAAAATTTGACGGCGATGCCGACTAGATAGCCGACACCGATCGCCATCCATCCAATTTGGTATTCGGTAAAGTAGGTAATTGCCCCCCAGATGACTGCGCTGACCAACATGGCAAGCGCGCCGCCGATCAACCCCATGATCAGGTTTGACTCGGTGTCTAACTGCTCAATGGCAG
>DASWKT010000169.1:0-5788 GCA_036396515.1 Anaerolineales bacterium
CTTGAGTAATTCATCAAAGGCTTTTTGGATAAGGCGCTCGGTTCGTGTGTCCACGCTGGAGGTGGCTTCATCCAAAATAAGGATGCGCGGATCTGCCAGCGCGGCGCGTGCAATGGATAGCAACTGGCGCTGTCCCTGTGAAAGACCGGAACCGCGCTCACCTAAAACGGTCTGATATTTTTCGGGCAGACGCTCGATGAACGAATCAGCGTTGGCAAGCTTGATCGCAGCCATCACTTCTTCGTCAGTGGCATTCGGCCGCCCAAAGCGGACGTTTTCCATGACGCTCTGACTGAACAGGAACGTATCCTGTAACACGATACCGATCTGTTCGCGAAGTGATCTCATGCTGACATCGCGCACATCCATCCCATCGATTTTGATCGAGCCACTGGTTACATCGTAGAAGCGCGGGATCAGGTTGATGATGGTTGTCTTGCCGGCGCCTGTCGGGCCGACGATCGCGATGGTTTGTCCGGACTGGGCAGTGAAGGAGACATCTTTTAGTACAGGCACACCGTCTTCATACGAGTGCGTCGCATGATCAAATTCAACCAGGCCTTTGATCTCAGGGATTTCCTGCGCAGCAAGTTTATTATTCACGGCAGGCTTTTCATCCAGAATAGTGAAGATGCGTTCCGCGCCTGCAATGGCGTTTTGAATATTCGTCCAAAGAACGGCAATTTGTTGGATGGGCTGGTTGAAGCGTTGGACGTATGCCAGGAAGGTCACGACCAGACCCAGGGTGACCGTTGTGCCAAGAAGAGTTTGTCCTCTGAGCAGGTACCAGCCACCTACACCTGTAACGATCGCCAATGCAACATAAGATAGAGCTTCCAATGTCGGGGCAAGTGCGGAGGTATAGGCTACTGCACGCACGTTGGCGTCACGATTCGCAGCATTGACTTCCTTGAACTGCTCGATGTTTTCATCGGCACGGTTGAAAGCCTGCACCTCACGGACCGCAGCAATACTTTCCTGTAACTCGGCATTAACATTACCGATCTCTTCGCGCGAAACACGGAAGGCTTTGCGCGCCTGCTCCGAGAAATACAGCGTCGCGAGGAACATGACCGGCGCAACAGCCAATGACAGCAAAGCAAACGGCAGATTGGTGGTGACCATGTTATACGATACCCACACCAGCGACAGGATGCCACCAAAAACATTGACCAATGCGAATGAAAATGCCTGTTCGATGGCAGTCGTATCGTTGGTGATGCGGCTCATCAAGTCGCCTGCTTCATGATTGGAGTAATAGCTCAATGACAGGCGATGCAATTGCTGGAAGACCTCCACGCGCAGGACGCGTAACACGTGCTGGCCCGTCCACGCCATGGTGAAGAAGGTCAGCCCTGTTAGAACGGCGCCAAGGACAAATAGACCGACCATGACCAGGATAAGCCGGAACAGGCCTTCGGTGCGTTGGTCGCTCGTCAGGTTCGTGGGGTCAAGGGTCTCAAATCCGCCGAGGGTATACGCGCTATAGATGATTTTGCGCGTGGGCGATAACGTGGACGGATCGTCCGTGGCGAGGTAACAGCTCGAGGTCGTTTGGGTTTGTGAATCAGCCTGAGGGGCGAAAGGAGCGAAGCCTCCAAATGCAGAAGCGCCTGCGGGGACAAGGAAACAATCCGTTGCCTGGCCCATCAGTTCAGGAGATGTCACCTGAGTCCAGGTTGAAACGACGACGAAGAGGACAGCCAGCGCGATCATATACCAGTACTGGATGAAATATCTGCCAAGGCGAGCAAGAGTTTCGCGGATCGCGCGAGGCTTGATGCTTTCTTGATTCAGCATGCCGCCGAAGCGGCCGGGACCCATCATAGTGCACCTTCCTTTACTTGCCCGGCGTGTTCGGCTTCGAATGCCAGAATTTGAGAGTTATAAATTTCGGCGTAGATGGGGCTGTCTTCCATCAGGTCGGCATGTCTGCCCTGTGCGACGATCTCGCCCTTTTCAAGAACAAGGATCTTATCAGCATTGATCACAGTACCAATGCGCTGTGCAATAACAAACGATGTGCGGCCTTTCATCAATGTATCGAGCGCTTTTTGGATCTGCGCTTCGGTATTGAGGTCTACACTTGATGTTGAGTCATCCAAGATGAGGATGCGCGGATTAAGCAGCAGTGCGCGCGCAATGGCGACGCGTTGCTTCTGCCCGCCAGAGAGCGTTTGACCGCGCTCACCGACATGCGTGTTGTAGCCATCGGGAAAGGTCATGATAAAGTCGTGCGCCGCCGCGGCTTTTGCAGCGGATTCTATTTCCGCCTGTGAAGCGTCAGGCTTGCCGAAAGCAATATTCTCACGGATCGTCCCACTGAAGAGGGTCGTTTCCTGTAACACAATGCCAATCTGTGAACGAAGCGAGTCGAGAGTCACATCGCGCAATTCATAGCCATCAATCGTGATGCTGCCTTCGCTCGGGTCATAGAAGCGCGGCAACAGGTTGATGATCGTCGTTTTGCCCGATCCCGTCGCGCCAAGCAGTGCGATCGTCTCGCCAGGTTTGGCTTCAAATGAAACGTTATTCAAAACGGGCTCGCCACCACCGAAATAGCGGAAGGTCACATTCTCGAATTTCACATTTCCATGTACGGCGGGGAGCTTGAGCGCGTCAGGCTTATCCAGGATGTCGGACTTTGCATCGAGAATTTCAAAGATACGCTCTGCCGACGCGCCAGCTTGTCCCATTTGCGTGATGATCATGCCGAACATCATGACCGGAAAGAACAGATACATCAGGTAGAGTGAGAACTCCTGCCACGCGCCGATGCTGAGCGTGCCAGCAATAATCTGCTTTCCGCCCACATAAAGAATTGCGGCTTGCCCAAGATTTGCCACCAGAAATACAAAAGGGAACATGAACGTGAATAAGCGCGAGACCGCGATCTGCTGGTCCATTGTCTCATCTGCGGCGTGTTTGAATTTTGCCTGTTGTTCCTTCTCACGCGTGAATGCTTTGATCACTTTGATCCCCGCCAGGTTTTCCTGCAATACCGTGTTCAAGTGAGACAACTTCTGCTGCACCTTGGTGAACATGGGCTGGGCGAGGCTCGCAAAGATCACAAACGTTACGATCGCGACCGGCAGGATGGGCATTGCCGTCCATGCCAATGAGACATTGGATGTGAACAAAATGATGATCGTGCCCACTAGCAGGATCACCGCGCCCACAAGCTGTAAGAGTCCCTGCCCGATGAACAGACGTACTTTCTCTACATCATCGGTCGCACGGATCATCAACTGTCCTGTCTGATTCTTATCGTGATATGAGAAGGAAAGATTTTGGATTTTCGCGTACAGGTCATTGCGCAGATCATAGGCGACGGCCTGCGAATTCTTCTCCGCCCAGAATGCCTGTAAGAACGCGAAGACCCCGCGCAAGGCCGCGAAGATCACAATGGCAACTAACGCATACAGCAAGGCTTGCGGCGCGTTGGTCAGATCCGCTTCCAACTGGACCTTGAGCTGGTCCAGCGTTAAGGAGGCCGGTTTCCCTGTGGCTTCGAGAATCTTCGGCAACGCCGCGCCGACGAATTGGGCGGGGATTTGATCCAGAGCTTTTAAAATCTGATCTGCGATATAGCCGCTTGTGACCGCGTCAATGACGTTACGGATCATGCGCGGCACAGCGAGTTGAGATAGTGTGGCAATGACAAGAAAGATATACGGTAAAAGAGCCTGACGTTTATAGTTCGTCAGGTATTTGATGGCGCGTCCGATGCCCTTAAAGGAGGGTCGCTGGGGGCGGCGTGTTTGAGGTCGGGATAAAGTGGCTTGCATGGGCTTCCTTTTTGAAGTAATTGGTAGGTGGTAATTGGAGACTTGAGATTGATTTATGGTCAATTCGCAAAACGAAGTGTATGACGCACTTATGAATTGAGTGTGAAATATTTTAGGAATTTTAAGGCGCTTGTTGAGCAGGCTCCGCTTCCAATTCTTTAGCAGCCTGAGTCATGATATCCAGAGCCTCAGCGACTTTCGCGCGTTCTTCCACGGTTAATTTTTCTGCCAGTTGATCCACCCAGCGATAACGTTCTTCAATTCCCTGTTGGATCAGTTCTTTGCCTTTATCGGTGAGATTCAGAAGTTTTGCGCGGCGGTCATGCGGGTCTTCCTCGCGCTTGATAAAGCCACTCTGCACGAGTTTATCCACCAGTTGGCTGGCAGCCGCGTTGGTGATGTCGAATCGTTCGCTGATATCAGATACACCGCACACCCCTTTATGGTGCAACTGCATTAAAATGCTGAACTGAGGCATCGAAAGTCCCGTGGACTTGGCAAAGAGCCCCCAGCCACGCATCGAGCGGTGCATAAAGACATCCATCCATGAACGGATAGATTGTGAGAATTGGAGAGATTTTGTCATAGTTAAGCCTTCTTTTTAGTTAAGCTGGCTTAACTGTATATGCGAGTTAAGTTTTTGTCAAGTGAGTGGAGATAAGAGAAGTGTTGGAAAAATTCAATTTAGATTCCGAGACGATATCCCATTTTGAGTCAAGGTGTAGATGGGCATTGCTCCACATGCAGAAATTGCTGGCATTCCTCAGTCGTGAGTGAGCGCGTTACGCGCTGCCTGGCAAGGGCTACCAAGTCTTCAATCTTGAGGAGATAAATGCGATTGGTGCCATCCCGACTGGCAACCGCCAGTTGTGAGCCATCCGGGCTGAAGGCCACGCTGGTGAGTCCATCCGGCGCATGAAGAGTGAGCAACTCCTTTCCCGTAAGGGCATCCCAGACTTTTGCTGTTTTATCTCCACTGGCGGTAGCGACAGTTCTGCCATCCGGACTAAAGGCAACACTAAACACTTGGCCGGTATGACCAGAAAGGGTCAGCAGTTCCTTGCCAGTCTCAGCATCCCATAATTTGGCGTTACCCTCTAAACCGGCAGTTGCCAGGCGTATGCCATCCGGGCTGAAGATGACTTGCCGAACCGTATCTATATGACCGGTTAAGGAGAATAGTTTTTTGCCTGTAACGGCATCCCAGACGATCGCTGTGCTGTCAAAACTGGATGTAGCCATGCGGGAACTGTCCGGGCTGAATGCAACACCAACCACCCAGTTGCTATGCCCTACTAATTTTAAGAGCTCTTTGCCAGTCCTCGCATCCCACACCCGAGCTGTGCTGTCAACACTGGCAGTCGCAATCCGCGACCCATCCGGGCTGAATGAAACGCCAAAAACCGCGTTTTCGTGGCCAGATAGTGTCAACACTTCCTTGCCAGTTTTGGCATCCCACACCTTTGCGGTCCCATCCCTTGCAGCAGTTGCAATGCGCGTGCCATCAAAGTTGTATGCAATAAAAACCACGGCATCCCTGTGTCCGTCTAGACTGAATAACAGCTTGCCGGATGTCATATCCCATACCTTGGCTGTTGGGTCAGAATAAGCGACTGCCAGGCGCGTGCCATCCGGGCTGTACGCCAGTTTAGCCCCTATCTGTGATAATATCGCGGGCCCGTTCACCAGCGTTTGAAACTCCCCGCTGGGAGAAACATTCCAGACTCTCGCAGTCCCGTCCCTGCTGGCGCTGACAATCCGGGTGCCATCGAAGCTAAAAGCAACGGTGGTAAGATCGCCGCTGTGCCCGGCCAGGGTTAATAATTCCTGACCCGTGGCGGCATCCCAGACTTTTACCTGGCTATTCCCAATAGCGGTGGCAATGCGCGCGCCATCCGGGCTGTACGCCGCGTTCGTGACATTGATCGTCTGACCGTAGAATGTCAACAGTTCCTGGCCGTTATTGGCATCCCATATTCTGGCTGTTTGATCGTCACTGG
>DASWKT010000170.1:0-1626 GCA_036396515.1 Anaerolineales bacterium
GCCAGGAATTCTTCCAGAATGGCCATCAGGCGTTCGTCAAAACTGCGCTTGATCGGCTTTGTGCTTTGTGTCAGTCGCTCATAGTGTCCGAGCATGATTTTTGTTGTGCGCTCGATGTCATATTGCGCTGAGGCCTCGCGGGCTGCCGCTCCCATTTTTGTGCGCAGACTTTTGTCCATGGACAGGTAGGTGAGTTTGGCTGTAAACGAGGCGATATCGTTGGTCGCCAGGAGACCCGTTTCCCAGTCTACGATCGAATCGCCAACTCCCGGTGAGTCGATGCCCAGAACGGGGAGCCCGATTGCCATGCCTTCAATAACCGAAAGCGGATGGACTTCCGTGACCGACGCCGTAACGAACGCGTCGCACATGGCAAGATAAGCGGGCAACTGGTCGTACGGGATCATGCCAACAAATCGAACACGGTCTTGAATCCCCAATTCATTCGGAAGCGGCTTTATTTCCTCCACATGTTCTTTTTGTCCGCCACCCAGGATTAGCAAATGGACATTCGGCAGGACTTGCGCAATGCCCGCAAATGAGCGAAGCAGGAACTCAAGATTCTTTTCAGGTGCAATACGGCCCGCATAAATGAGCAGAATGTCTTCTTCTCTAAAACCAAACTCAGAGCGAGAGAGTGGCTGCGCGTTATGGAATCGCTTCAAGTCCACGCCGTTGGGTATGACTTCGATGTGGCTTTCCACGCCATACTGCCTCAGGACTTTTTCCATGCCGTGCGAAGGCGAGATGACCAGGTCAACTGCATTGCAGAAATCAGGCATGTACGCTTGTAAGAGACTATGACTGACTTCTCCGGGCATCAGGCGAAGCCTGGCTTGCGCGTACAAATCATAGCGAGTGTGATTGGTGAATACAATGGGAAGTTGGACGCGGCGGCAGTAGTTGAGCGCAAGTCGCCCGCTCAGAAATGGATGATGGACATGAACCACATCCATCGTTTGGAGGAGTTTCCTGTGTTTGGTCTTGTAGCGCAGGGAGAGATAATAGCCGGTATCCGCGAGGGCCAGGCCCGGGCTGCGAACGACACGCGGTTCGTCATCCTGGTGTTCAAGATCGCCAAAGGTGAACACATACACC
Organism: Anaerolineales bacterium; assembly: GCA_036396515.1. GTDB lineage: Bacteria > Chloroflexota > Anaerolineae > Anaerolineales > Villigracilaceae > Defluviilinea. Next base: position 1,099 of record DASWKT010000170.1, read on the forward strand.
TCGTGCCCTTCATTTTCGAGGGCGCGTTTATTCAAGTCAATATAATTTGTTATTCCACTCACATAAGGCTTATAGGTGTCAGTCATCATTCCGATGCGCATGGAGATATGCTAAGGCAAGCAGATGAGAGTGTCAAGGATAAAGCATGAATTGCGACGGCGAAATGGGAAGAAAACCGGAAATTTACGAAGGATCGCCTATGATAGAATCCAGAAGATGCCAGTGAAATTGCTCTTGCGTGATAAGGAATATGAAGTGAAACCGGGCATGACATTGCTTTCTGCGCTGCAGAAGAACAATATCCTGCCTGAGTCAGTGATTGCAACTCGCGAAAACGAGATGATCCTGGAAGACGAAATTTTGAAAGATGGCGATGTGATCAAGTTGATCGCCGTGATTTCGGGAGGTTCATGTCGTTGCGAGCGACCAAAGGGAGCGAAGCAATCTCCTCACGAGTTGGGGATTGCTTCGCTGCTACGCAGCTCGCAATGACACAGGTTTAATTATGAAATGTCGTAAATGCGGTGA
>DASWKT010000171.1:0-4441 GCA_036396515.1 Anaerolineales bacterium
TGCGAGGAGGCCGATGGTCAAGTAGGCGGTGCGCGAAGCGTTCCGCCGTATCGAGACCCAGCGAACGTGGCAATCTCAAGTAACCTTTGAACGCGAGATCACTTCCCGAAGGCTCGCAATGACAGGAAGGAGATTTTATGCCAGTCAAACATTCAAATGAGGTAGAGGCCAGAAATGTGGCCGCCGGAAAGGACACGACCATCCAGGTCCTCATCTCCGCGCAGGAAGGCCCGAACTTTGCCTTGCGCCGCTTCACCATGCAAAAGGGAGGCGGGATGCCGCGTCACACGAACACGCTGGAGCACGAGCAATACGTCTTACGCGGAGAGGCGAGGATCACAATCGGCGAAGAAACTCATCATGTGAAAGCAGGCGATGTCGTTTTTATCCCCGAAGGCGCCATCCATTCTTATGAAAATACGGGTGAAGAGCCGTTCGAGTTCCTGTGCATTATCCCCAATAAGGAAGATAAGATCACGATTGTGGATGAGAGTTGTTAGCAATTCAACAAGTCGAACAAGATCAGCTTCTTGACTTGTTAGGCCTCGGAAACCTACAAGACGTATAAGACTAATTACAGCGGCTGTTTCGCGGGAATCCCTGGCTTGCGCGGATAGTTGTGAGGTGTCGCCGCGACCTTATCCACAACCACAAGATAACGGTCATCCGCCACACCCGGCAAATTGACAGGGATCAACTGTTTCAACTTTCCACCCAGTAATTCCATCACCTTTTCAGCGGACTGCGCTTCGGCGGGTCCGCTTTCGCCTTTTTGCGCGAGCATTGTCCCGCCCACTTTGACCAATGGAATAAGATATTCACTTAATACGTTGAGATTCGCCACGGCACGCGCCACTGCCCACTCGTATTTTTCGCGGTACTGCGGGTCTTGTCCCAAATCCTCCGCGCGGGATTGAACGACCTCCACCTGCTCCAATCCCAGTACGCTGACGAGGTGCTGGCAGAACATGGCTTTCTTGCGGACCGATTCAACCAGAGTCAATTTCAGGTTTGGATAAAGGATTTTCAGGGGAATACCGGGGAATCCTGCACCGGTGCCAACATCAATGAGATGATTCGGTGGTGAAGTCTTCCAGGCAAGGACGCATGAGAGCGAATCAAGGAAATGTTTTGTGCGGATGGATTCGGCATCGCGAATAGCAGTAAGATTGAACTTCTGATTCCATTCAAGCAATTCTTTTTCATAAGTGACCAGCGCCATTACCTGCCGCCCTGTGAGATGAAGGTTGAATAATGCCTGCGCTTCTTGAACAAGTTTCTCCATTTAAGAAAATTATAACCCCTCTCCTTTTTGGAGAGGGGTGGGGTGAGGAACGGTACGTCTTATTCTTTCTTCACTTCTTCAGTTCGTTCTACTCTTTCAGTGGGTTTGCGGACCCGGCGAAATAGTGCGCGTCCAGCGAGGAAGACCAGATAGAGTGGAATACCGATCAGGATCAAAGCAGGCAGGTTGTACAGCACAAAGCGGATCAGAAAGTCTACGAAATTCTGGACGAAGAAGATCAAATCCTGAATGGCATCTTTTGCGGCACCTTCGGGTTTCCATGGACCCACCTCAATCGGCTGAGTGCCCTCTTCCGCGATCAGGCGGACACTGACTGCAGAAAGATCGGCAGATTCTTCCAAATATTTGATCTGTCCCTTCAATTGTTCGATCTCGGTTTGAACAATTTGTACCTGCAAATAAATGGCGAGCACATCTTCAGCCCTTGTCGCCTGATCCATGATCTCGAGCAGTTTCTCTTCTGCAGATTGCTTGGCTGTAAGTTGGGACTGCAGGTCCACGTACTGGCTGGTGACATCCTGGCCTGTGCGGTTTTCAAAATCGATATCCACTGCGCCTTCTTTGATCCTTGCAAGCGCTTCGTCCAATCTCTCGGAAGGTACCCGGATGACAATGCTCGCCTCAGGGACTTCCTTGCCCAGGGCTGTAAAGGATTGGTACAGGTTGGAAGAGACCACAAACCCGCCAAATTCCTTGGCGAGGTCGCTGATCTGCTGCATGTGCGCTCTAGGATCTGTGACCACGATAGCCAGGTCAGCGTTCTCGATGACAAGCCGTTCCTGGACTTGTGCAGCTTTATTAAAAGCATCCTGGCTTTGGTCATAGCCGGAAGCCTCAAGGGCTGGCTGTTCTGCAACAGGAGCAACGCCTGCTTCCGGTGCGCCGCCGCCAAAGCCCCCCAGGTCGCGGGAAACAGTACTAAATGTATTGGCACTCTTGGGACCAAACATGTACATTAAGGATGTGCCAAGCAGCAGGAAAATTCCAATGACTGAAAGAATGATAATGATCGGGCGTCTCATGATGTTCTCCTTCTTGAATGTAAAGCAATTTACTTTACAGACGCATCTCTTGATGGAAAGTTCCGCCCCCACCCGCCCTATCGGGCACCCTCCCCTATTTTCTTTGGAAAATGGGGGAGGGCTGGAGAGGGGGTGGGGTCACCAGCCTTCTGCAAGTCGCACGGCATGCTTCTCCGGCAGGCCCGCATCGCGGATGCGTTGCTGCACTTCGGGTATGTTGTACACAGCGCGGCGCGGCTCCCAGGTCTTGGCTTCGCTGTCGTAGATTGCATAGGCGGCGCGCGGGTCACGGTCGCGCGGCTGGCCCACCGACCCGGGGTTCAGGATCAGTCTCGGTTCCAGTCGCATGCGCTCTCCCACCCTGATCGGTTTAAGAGTTACACGGTCGGTCTTCTTATCGAGATGGAACATGCATTGAAGATGTGAATGTCCCACAAAACACCAGGGCGTGGTGAAGTGATCGAAGTTCAGACGCGCCGAAAGCGTGTTCAAAATGTATTCCCAGACCGAATCGCGCGGGCTTCCATGGACAAGGCTTACATCTTCACGCACTTTCAGGTTTGACGGCAGCGAATTCAGAAAGTCTATATTGTCCGCGCTCAACACACGCTCGTGATATTCCAGCGTGCGGCGCGCATCTCCATTAAACGCCTCAAACGGGATCCTGCCGAGTAGAGCCACATCGTGGTTTCCAAGCAGGCAGGTAAGGTTCGGGATGTCGCGGATCTCTTCCACCACCGCATTCGGGTCAGGGCCGTATCCCACCAGGTCACCCAGGCACCAGGTCTCATCCACGCTGCCCGCGTCCTTGAGTACCGCTTCCAGTGCGGTGTAATTCGCATGAATATCAGAGATAACCAGAATACGCATATCACTCCAGCAGGTCTGCAACCCGTTCCATAATTGTTTCAGCCACCTCACTCTTGCCCATCAGCGGTAATGACTCTTTTCGTCCGTCTGCGAACAATAGTGTAACGCGGTTCGTTTCGGATGCAAAGCCTGCATCTGAAGCAGAGATGTCGTTTGCGGCAATCAGATCAAGACCTTTGGATTTTAACTTAACCGTCGCATTTTCAAGGAGATCGCGGGATTCAGCCGCGAACCCCACTACGACGCGTGGTCGATTCTTACCGGAGCCATTGCCTGCCACCGTTTTCAGAATATCATCCGTAGCTTCAAGTTCGACCTGCGGGATGCCACTGTCTTTCTTGATCTTGTCCTTCGCCATGTTCTTCGGGCGGAAGTCCGCGACCGCCGCGGCCATGACGAGCACATCGCTTTGAGCAGATTCGTTCAAGACCGCATCAAGCATTTGTTTTGCTGTTTCCACATGAATGAGGCGCGCCCCCGTGGGCGGAGTCACTGAGGTAGGCGTTGTGATCAGTGTGACTTGTGCGCCTGCATCCAGAGCGGCTTGTGCGAGTGCATATCCCTGTTTGCCCGAAGAACGATTCGTGAGCACGCGTACAGGGTCAAGCGGCTCGTGAGTCCCTCCAGCGGTGATGATAATTTGTTTATCAGCGAGCGGGCCGTTACGTCCAAGAATGAGGCGGATGTGCCCGATGATCTCAGCCGGCTCGAGCATGCGTCCTGCGCCAGAAAGCCCCGAAGCAAGATGTCCCTCTGCCGGACCGATGATCGTCGCGCCGCGCTTTTTCAATGTGTCGAGATTCTCCTGCGTTGCCGGGTGATCGAACATACCGGCATCCATGGCCGGCGCGATCAGCAGAGGGCATGTTGAGGCTAAGGCTGTGACGGTTAATAATGTGTCGGCTTGCCCGTAGGCAAGCTTGGCGATTGTGTTTGCGGTGCACGGAGCGATGACGAGGAGAGCGGCAGTATGTCCGAGCCCCACATGCAAAACATGCGCTTCATTGCCCCATAAGTCTGTATCGATATAAGCACGCCGTCCCGTGACCGATTGAAATGTAAGCGGGGTGATGAACTTTTCCGCCGCGCTGCTGAGGATCACATCCACTTGCGCGTTTGCCTGGGTGAGCTTGGATGCAAGGTCCGCGGCTTTGTACGCCGCAATGGAGCCTGTGACCCCAAGGATGATGCGTTTGTTTGAGAGAATGGACATGTACCCTCATTATACTTCCAAGAAAAAAGC
>DASWKT010000172.1:0-6952 GCA_036396515.1 Anaerolineales bacterium
GGTAGAGAAAGATACGAATATTTCACCCACCGCTGCTTATTGGAATAAGACTAAATACGCATGGGTAGGGGTGTTATCAGCGAATAAGTACGATTATTCTGACAGCCGGCTTCTTCCTGGAGTAGTTGATCAGAGCGGATACTCCTTTGTGGCTCCTGATGCTGGTGACATCAACGTAACTATCAGATTGGTCTATCGCTTCGCTTTTTTTGACCTTATGCGCCAGAAAGGATGGAATAGGCCAGATATTCTGGTCACTGCCCGAGATTGGCACTGCAAGAGACTCATGGATCCCATTAACTTTGAATGTGAGGCCCTCGATAACTAAGAAGGTTGAAACTTTCGAACGATTTTGTCGTAGAATATTGATGAGTTAATTTTGTTTTCCTTCATGTTTGGTCCTTCAAAAGGAGAAATACTATGAGACAAAACCGTTCCAGCCTGATCCTGGGTATTCTTTTGATTCTCTTCGGCGGTTGGTTGGTAGTCACCCGGCAGGTTCCTGCCTTGCAGGACTGGCTGGAAAATAACTTCAGCTGGCCTATGTGGACAATTGGGGCAGGATTGCTTGTCCTGCTCATTGGCTTGATCACCGGAGCGCCCGGAATGGCTGTCCCTGCCTCCATCATCGCGGGGATTGGCGGAATTCTGTATTATCAGAACTCCACCGGGGATTTTGGCTCCTGGTCCTATATGTGGGCCCTCATTCCTGGTTTCGTGGGTATTGGCACAATCCTCGCAGGTTTACTTGGGGAAAATACGCGCGCCAATCTTGCACATGGATTGAATCTCATGGCCATCAGCACAGTATTGTTCCTTGTCTTTGGGACATTCTTCGGCGGCCTCGCTATTTTAGGCGATTACGGCGCGGCAATCCTTCTCATCCTGCTCGGCCTCTACGTTCTTGCGCGTGGGTTTACCCAAAGGGGGACAGGAGGACAAAATGAGGCGCGATAATTTATTTTGGGGAGGCGCCATCCTTCTATTAGGCGTTCTTCTCCTGCTCCAGACGCAGGGGATCATTACCAACGTCTTCAGATATTTCTGGCCTCTGGCGCTCATTCTGGCTGGCGTCTGGATGATCCTGAATGTTTATTGGCGTCCTGCTCGATCCGCTGAGGAGACTTTCTCAATTCCGCTTAACAATGCCAGGAGTGCGAAGTTCAAATTCTCGCATGGCGCGGGTCAAATTGAGATCAGCGGCGGCGCGCCGGTTGGTCAGGCGCTGGTTGGCTCGTCTGCGGTCGGGATGAATCGTCATAGCCAATTAAACGGCGACCGGTTGGAAGTCCAGGTGGAGGCGGGCCCGTCGTTCGTCCCGTTTCTCGGTCCATCTGAAGGGGTCTGGCGATTCCAACTCACGCAGGAAATTCCGCTGACGTTGATTGTGGAGGCAGGCGCCAGCTCGGTGAATATTGATCTAAGAGATGTGCTCGCCACGCGCGTCGAATTGAAGACGGGAGCCAGCAGTTCGAATGTGGTGATGCCAGCCCACGGCGCGTCAATTTTGGATGTTGAGGCTGGCGCGGCTTCGGTCAACATTCGCGTGCCCGAAGCGACTGCGGCGCGCATCCGTGTGAAGGAAGGCGTGACGTCGATCAACGTCGATACGAACCGATTCCCGCGTCTGGATTCGGGCATGTATCAGTCTGCCAACTATGATACCGCTGTTGATCGCGCCGAGATCAATATTGAATCCGGGCTCGGTTCGGTTTCGGTACATTAACAAGGAGAATCAAAATGCGACGGCTAGATCCTCGACTTTTAATTGGCGTGTTATTTGTCCTTGGCGGCCTCCTTTCATTGCTCGATGCGATGGGCATCATCTCAAATGCGGGTGGCATCTTCTGGGGATTGATCTCTACCGTAGCAGGGGCGATCTTTCTCTATATCCTGCTTACGGACCGGAACAACTGGTGGGCAGCATTCCCTGCATTTACATTCTTTGGCCTGGCCGCCTCATCATTTTTGCCTAATTCATTGGGGGCCTATGACGGGCTGGTCTTCTTCCTGGGAATCAGCCTGGGTTTCTGGTGGGTATATTTCACCGGCCCTGAACGCTGGTGGGCGATCATCCCTGGTGGAGTTTTGCTCACGCTTGGTATCGTTTCTGTGCTGGATGATGTATTTGGCGGTAATACTGGCGGTGGAGTCTTTTTCCTGGGACTTGGTCTCACATTCGTGCTGGTTGCCATTTTGCCAGGTGGAAGTGGCCGCTCATGGGCGCTGATCCCGGGAGCAATTCTTCTGATCTTCGGCGCGATCCTTGGCACCCCCTATTTTGGACTGGCAGAATATCTTTGGCCGGCGGTTCTTATCTTTCTGGGCGGTTACTTCATCCTGCGTTTCTTTCGGAACCGGCCATCCCAATAAAATACTACCCGCACTCAATAAAACCAGAAACGGGAGCGCCCAGGCGCTCCCGTTTCTGTATTACCTGCCCTCACCAGTATCTCAAATTAATGTTGCTTGTTCTTCATCCCCTTCGCCAGAATAGACTGCACCTGATTGTGAGCATCTTTCCATCGAAAGGAGACGTTATCTGCCAGGCGTTCTAATAGGACTTTGCCCGCTTTAGGTTGTTCTACGCATAACTTTCGTAATTCATTGCCGTGAATCCGGATTGTTTCGAGATCCACGATCGCGATCGCGGAAGATGTGTATTTCTTGCTTCCGACCACGGCTGACCAGCCGAACCAGCCACCCTTTTCCACATGTGATATGGTGATGGAAGTCCCGTCGTGAGGTTTGAAAGACATTTCGACCTGGCCATTGAGAATCAAGTATAGATAATCTGCAGGCGCGCCCTGTTGCAGGACAATCGAACCCGCGTGGCAGGTGAATGGCTCGAATAATGGTTTAAGCAAATCCACATATTCGTCGTCCAGATCTTCAAAGGCTGAGACAAGATTCAAATTAGAAAACATTTAATGCATACTAACTCCATTGACAGTGTTCATTCTAGTGGCAAATATCATTTTCTGGATGACATTCATCCTGATTTCACCACTGGGTTGACTTGCAGGGGTATACTTATCGAAAGTTAAGCATCAGAATCAACAAAATATGTCTGAATCTACATTATCCGCACCTTCTCGCAAGACCGTGCCCTTTCTTCTACTGGCGTTAGGATTAATCCTAATCGGCGCGTCTGTATTCTTTGTTTTGCGGGATATTCCGCCTAAAAACGACCTTTCAACTGTTCCCGTTCGAGTGAACTTTCCTGCCCCGGAGCTGACTCTGACTGATACGCAAGGCGACTCTCATACGCTGGCTGACTATCAGGGACAAGTTGTCCTGGTTAATTTATGGGCCACATGGTGTCCACCCTGCAAGGAGGAAATGCCGACCTTGCAGGCTTTTTACGACAAGCATCAAAAAAATGAATTTGTGATTATTGCTGTCAATGACGGTGACCCGACAGCAGATGTTTTGCAGTTCGTGAAAGATTACGAACTGACCTTTCCCGTCTGGCTTGACCCGACCTATATCGCTACGGAAAAGGTCTTCAAGACTTTGAACCTCCCCAGTTCCTTTGTGATTGACCGGGATGGAACTACGCGATTGATGTGGGTGGGTGGCATTGGCCGTAGAATGCTTGAAATGCATGTAACCCCTCTTATCATGGAGAAACAATGAAGGCAACTGTCCAGTGGAAAGAAAATATGAATTTTGTCGGCATGCCAGATTCTGGATTCCCCATCCAAATGGATTCAGACTCGTACTTTGGCGGAACCAATAACGGCGTGCGTCCAATGGAAATGATCGCACTGGGCCTGGCAGGCTGCACGGCCATGGATGTCCTCTCTATCCTGCAGAAGAAGCGTCAAAATGTAACGGGCTTTGAAGTGAAGGTGGATGCACCGCGCTCAGCAGACCATCCCAAAGTATTCACCAGCGCGGTCATTAATTACATTGTCACCGGCAAGGATGTGAATGAAACGGCACTTTTACGTGCCATAGAGCTTTCATTCACAAAATATTGTCCCGTGCAGAAAATGCTTGAAGGGGCCTTCCCAATGGATCTGCGCTATGAGATTTATGAAGATGAGGGGAATGGAGACCGGCGATTGATGTCCCAGGGGAACTGGCAGGAATTATCTCAGGAGTAAGGCAGTTTCGCAATTATCTTGCTTCAGAGATCACATGAGTTTGAAAATCCGAGCATTCACAAGCGGTCACAATCGCGGCGCCGCGCGTAAGTGTGCCTTTATATGCTTGTGAGCCGTTGTGTGCAACCCAGCCCTCCAGATTAAATGCAAGGGGGCCATCGGCAAGAATCCATTCGCCGTTGTATTTTCGAGCAATATGCACGTGCGTGCCTGTCACATGACCGCCTTCGCACGAGGGGTAACCAATAGGGTCGCCGGTTTTCACTTCCCTGCCTAGTGTTATCCGGGCTTCTGTAGCCAAATGCAGATAATACAGGATCCAGCCTGTACGTTCATCCCCATCTTTATCGAGGTCAATAACTGTACCATCGATATCAGATCGCAGGACGAGTCCAGCTGCCATCGCTGTGGCATATTGATCTGACTCAACCGTATTACAGCCGGTTTTTTCAGAGGCCGGGGCAAAGTCTATGGCTGAAAAAGGTTCGCCTGATCCCCAACCCGTGTGAGGTCCGCCAGTATATGCCCATAAATGACCTGTAACGAAAGGAAAGCGCAGTGCAGGCTGCTGAAGACTGCCAGGAATAATGATAACGGATTGGGCCCAGGGGTCGTCAAAAAAAGTCTGATAAACGCGCGCCAGGCCCTCGGGACCGATCGCACCGTAGTATTTATCCCCTGAATAGAGCCTTGAAAAATAATACTGAAGCGCCACCGAGCCCGCGTTTTGCCAGGGATCTGGTCGGAACAAAGAGTCATCTGGTAGTTCGATTTCCGTCAGTTTTCCAGCGCGCCAGGCATAATATCCGTTATTCAAAGTGTTTGCTGCGATGACCAGTTGAAGATAAGGGGTTTCGTAATTAACACGCCGGAAGCCAAGCATATATTTTCCGGCGGGCGATTCGGCTTGTGTAAGTGCGCCGCTTTGATATTCAAGGATTGCAAGCAGCAGCTGCGGGCTGACACTGTAATTTGTCGCAACATAATCCACCGCCTCAGCACCCGTGCGCATCTTTTCCCCGGCATAGACGCGGTAATTCTTGAGCCAGCCGGTGGTGGATGAAAGGAACGCCGATGTGCTGAAGCCGATCTGCGCCGGGCCGTTGACAAATGCGTGGTCGGGTATGCTTTGATAAGCTGTGCCCCATAACGGAAGATAATAAATGGGGATTTTCATCGGCAGGCCGGGTGGCATGGTCGTCGCTTCGCGCGGGATGATGGGGTTGGCCTCCATGATTTCCTCGACGGTCGTGTTGAAGCGTGCCGCGAGCGCAGGCAGAGTGTCTCCGTTTTGCGCCGTGTAATCCACAAGTTCACCTGGGCTATAGTGAGGTCGCTCCGATGTCGGCGCGGGGATCGGGGTGGGCGCAAGCGGCGTGATCATGTTTTCGATGCTGCTGTTTGTTGCGCGTGGGGCGCAGGATGGCATTGCAATTGAAATAATGACAAGCAAAGTCAAAAAACACAGAGTTGTCCTTGTCCCTCTGTGCCTTGAAATCGATTTGATTTTTATGATTTGTTTCATTCGGGAATTATTCATCGTCTTCGCGGAAGATCAGGGATCGCAACTGCCCATATAGATCGGCAGTGATCACTTTGTCACCTTTGACAAGCTTGCCCTGATAAGGCTTTTCACCCGCGATCACTGTCCATCCGCTCAATACGAATGGGATAGGACCATCCGCGCTGACCCATTCGCCGTTATATTTACGCGCGAAATGCAGGTGCGTACCGGTGGACATTCCGCCCTCGCAGGATGCATGTCCGATGAAGTCGTTCATTTCGACCCACTCTCCCTTTGCCACGCGGTCTTGTGTAGCTACATGCAGATATAGGATATTCCATCCTGTTTGTTCAGAACCATCGCCGTCCATATCTACGACGACAACGCCGTGTCCCGAGCGCACCACCAGACCCGGCGCGGCAGAAAGAATCCACTTGAAATTAGCATCACAACCAGTTGTGGCACTTGCAGGGGCAAAATCCAATGCTGCCAAAGGGCCATCATGTTCCCAGGCGCTATGCGGGCCTCCGGTAAAAGCCCAGGCGGCATGGGTCTCGAAGGGCAGGGCCATTTCAGGCTGGTTGATCCCCGGCGGGAAGATGGGCCCGATCGCATCGGCGCGCGACCATGGATCGCCGAACATATTCTGGTAGTACGAGGTAAAGCCGCTGGTCTGATCCATGATGCGCAGCCATTCATTCAGGCTGTGCTGGCGCGAGAAATAATACATAAGGGCAACCGTCCCGGCATTAAGTGTCGGGTCGATGCGGAGCGTGTTGCCATCGATGAAGCGGATCTCTGTAAGTATTCCTGAACGCCAGCCATAGTAGCCCATGGATAATTGGTTGATCGCCCATGCAATTTGCAGGAATACCCCTTTGTTGCGGAAGTTCTCATAACCCAATGGATAATCAATCCGGAAGTCGTTTTCAGGTCTTCCGCGCACCCAGTGTGATTCATAATCGAGAATAGCAAGTAATACCCGCGGATTGACCGAGTTCTCGTTGGCAACTCTTTGAATGGCGCCTGCCCCGCTGGTCCAGCCTGTGGAACCCAGATATTCCCGATAGGTGGAAAGATACCCACCCGCCTCGCGGACATAAGCTGTAATGTCAAAATCCACTGCGGTGGCGGCAAAGACGAATTCACTGTCAGGGATAAGCTGCAATGCAGGCGTATATGGAACGGAGCGATCAAGAACATCAGGGATGATCAGAAGTGTGCCCGGGTCAAGAAGTCCCTTTTCTGGCAGGATTTTTGGAGAAGCGATTTGACTCACATCGACTCCGAACCTGTTGGCTACAGCTGGAAGCCAGTCTCCGCTCTGCGTGTAATA
>DASWKT010000173.1:0-4503 GCA_036396515.1 Anaerolineales bacterium
TCTATCCAGCATGACTCAAGAATTCCACTTCTCCTGGCAATGGGACCTTCGGTCTGTACCCGAAGCGATCTGGCCCTACGCGGCGGATACGAATCGTTTTAATCGCGATACAGGTCAACCCGAAATTGAGATGCTGGATAATGTGCAAGGCACCAAACATCTTCGGATGAAACTCCCGATCATCAAAGTCGAATGGGAAGAAGAGCCTTTCGAGTGGACTTACCCTTATTCATTCGGCGTACTCCGATCGTATAGCAAAGGGCCGATTGATGAAATGCGCGTGCAGGTCAATTTCAACCCACTCTCTGAAGGTGGCACGCGTATCCTTTATCAAACCTGGATTAAGTCGAGCAACCTCCTTGCCCGGACTGCCATCCCTTTTGTAATTGGCGTTATAGCGAAGAACAGATTTGAGAAAGCCCTCCGCAGGTATGATCACATTGCGAGCAAAACGAGCAAGTTCGGTCCGGTATTGGATGTCTCTCGTCAGCATGGCCTCAGTTCTGGAGGGCGCGCCCGCTTCAAGTCCCTGAGTGAAACAGTCATCCAACAGGGCACAGATTCGTTACTGGTAGCGCGTCTCGAAGACTTTCTCGATCATGCCGATGACTTATCCTTGCAACGTATTCGACCTTACGCGCTCGCAGACCACTGGGGTGTAAATCGCCGTCCCGTTCTTGAAGTATTCCTGCGAGCAACGCGCGCGGGCATCCTCGACATGTCGTGGGATTTGCTTTGTCCATCGTGCCGCGGCACAACCGAGGGTCATACCAACCTTGGTGACGTGCGCGGTCAATCGCATTGCAAGACCTGTCAGATCGATTTCACAGCTAATTTCGACCACAATATCGAAGTTGTCTTTCGGCCCAATCCATCCGTGCGGCCTGTGGACGTCGAAGCGGCATTCTGTGTGGGAAGTCCACAGCTGCAACCGCATGTTGTGATGGCGCAAACTATCTCTGCATTGCATTCATTGCCTATGAACCTGCAACTTGAGGCCGGACGTTATACCTTGCGCGCGTCAAATGTAGCGGGCTCCATCTCTTTGTTTGCGGATGCGGATGGATCAGCCCAAACCGATCTGCGCGTAACTCAATACGGATGGCCCCCCGAACAAGGATATGTCTCGCTGTTGCCCACCCTCAACCTGATCAACGCGACTGAAACGGATCAAACCTTTCAGCTGGAACGGACCGCCTGGAGCGATCAGTCTTCCACTGCTGCCGACGTGACCGCGTTGCAAGTGTTCCGTGATTTATTTGCGACCGAAGTAGTGAGACCCGGTGAAGAGATCTCGATTGGTTCCGTTACCTTACTATTCACTGACCTGCGGGACTCGACCCGCCTGTATCGCAGGATCGGTGACGCCTCCGCGTTTGGACGCGTGCGCGAACACTTCGATGTACTGGAACAAGCCGTTGCGTCCGAAGGAGGCTCAATCGTGAAAACGATGGGAGATTCGGTGATGGCTGCATTCCCTCATCCGGTCGCGGCATTGCGCGCGGTATGGAACGCGCAATCGGAAATTGCCGCGCGCGGCGAACCGATGTTATGGCTCAAAGTGGGTCTGCACAAAGGGCCCTGTATTGTTGTGAACTTAAATGAGAGGCTGGATTATTTCGGTTCAACGGTCAATATCACTGCGCGCCTGCCAGGGTTCTCGCAAGGCGGGGAATTGATCTTATCCGAAGCGATCTATGATGACCCTGAAGTACAGGTTTTTCTCGCGCAGACGGTAAAGCCTACTTCAATAAATAGCTTTACTGGAGATGTGAAGGGGTTTGATGAGCCATTTACGATGTGGAGGGTAAGGGTCTGACATTCAGATGTCATAACATCTAAACAATTGAACGTTTATTAATCTGTAAAACTTCCTGACCGTTTAATGGGGAATTCAGTTCAGCCGACTCAAGCGCCATCACGCGGCTTGGAGCAAAGAACGCAAAATCGAAGTTTGTCTCGTCGCCTGCTTTTTTGCCCGGGATCGGCATCAGTCGTGCGGTAAGAGGTTTATCCAGCCGCAAAGCTAAAGCACAAAGATCGAGTAATAATGGAGTGATTTGTTCGGCGGTTGTATCGCCCGGTAATGGAATTGTATCCAATCCTGTTCCACAGACAGCGGAATAAAGCAGTACATCTTTAATTGTCAGTATTCCTTGCGCGGCACGCTTTGCCAGGATGGAATCTTCGAGCACGGGTTGCATAAATCCGCTGAAGCCTGTATGTGGAAAGTCGGCGCGGTCAACAGCTTCCGTCAAGATAGCGGCGGCTGCCAGAGAGCCATGCATTCCAATTTTGGGAACCCCCATTTTTTCAACTGCATTGCCGAGAGAATGTGCGCCATCTGGGAAGGGGGCGAGGGAGAAGTCGATGCCGAGGAATTTAAGTAATTGGGGAGTAGTAATTGGAGATTGGAGATTGGAGACTTTGCGTAGAGATTGACTGACTCGCGAAATAGCTTGCCCGTGTCGGGTAACTTCTGAAATCAATGTTTTTCTTCCATCGTCCAGTGTTTTTGCATTTTCAAAGGCCTCAACCGCCAAATCCGCTGATTCAGTGGCAATCGCAAAAGCAGGCTCATCCGCGTCATGATAGGCGGCAGGGAGGAATGGGGTGCCCGCATCCACATTTGCCAGCGCAGCGAACTGCAGATTAGCGAATCCATTCGGCTCGATCGTTGCGCACTTGACGATCGCCTCCGCACAGGCTCGCACGGCGGATAGATTGAGCCCACGGGTTTTATCCGCCATCACACCGCCAAAGAAAATGTTTTTGGACACAAAAATCCCTTCAGGGATCACTTCATAACTGCGAGGCATTTCCGGCAAAGCAGGCCCGAGTGATACATATCCGATATTGTGTTCTTGAGCAATTTCTTCGAATTGAGCTGCAAGTTCTGGCAACTTATCAAGTTGTCCTTCGCCCAATAATTGGGGGAATGGTACTGTTGCCAACCTTACGGTCTGCACTTCATATCCCGCAGTTTCATAGGCAGACTTGGATTCGGCTAAAAATATCCCAGCTTTTTGTATAACTTTTTCATCAAGTGGATATGTGGGATTGCAGAAATAGGTAATTGAACGGATTTTCATAATATGACTACTATCGGCTGATCACCGATCTTTGTCTCACTATCTCAAACATCAACACCGATCCTGCCACTCCTGCATTGAGCGACTCAACATTTCCAGGCATTGGGATTGATATTCTGTGAGTTGCCAATTTCTGTGCTTCTTCGCTTGCGCCCCCCGCTTCGCCTCCGATGATCAAAGCCAATGGCTTGCGGAGGTCAGTTTTCCAACAGGATCGTCCATTCATGTCGGCCACATAAATTTTCATATCTTTGATGCGCTCACGAATCTCATCCCATACCATCGAATGAATTGGCAACTTAAAATGCGCGCCCATTCCAGCGCGGAGCACCTTTGGCGCGAAGGCATCTGTAGTTTCGGGAGGTAGTAATGCGGCCTGCGCGCCGGCCGCGGCCGCGGTGCGAAGCAATGTACCAAGATTGCCAGGGTCACGGATTTGGTCTGGGATAAGAAGGAAGTTTGGCGAATCTGGAATTGGGAGACTATCTAGTTTAAGAACTGCAAGAATACCCTGAGGAGTCTCGGTTTCGCTTACATTTTGCAAAAGATCGCCAGAGACCTCTTCCACCTCAATTTGATTTGCGGTCAAGGTGTTGACCAATTCTTTCCCGCGCTCGTTCAAACCGTCACTGAACAACACGAACTGGAACTGCCAATTGGCTTTGACTGCTTCTTCCACTAATCGCACACCTTCAACAACAAAAGCACCTGCTTCACGACGCTCTTTTGCGCGTCCAAGCAAGGCACGGACAAGTTTCAGTTTTGGATTCTGGCTGGAGGTGATCATTGTCCCTGCTGATTCTGCCAGGTTTTTATGAACACATCCACGCTTGGTTGATCAAATAAAACAAGTTTGACAGTTTTTAGTGCTGATGACGAGTTCTCAGCGAAATATTTCTCAATAGAAGAGAAAATGATTCTCGCGGCGCGGTCTTTTGGAAAACCGAAAATGCCGGTTGAAATGGCGGGTAATGCCATGGAAGAACAATTGAGTTCATCGGCAACGCGCAAAGAGCCCATGACCGCATCTGCTAATTCGACATCTTCATTGCCACTTGCACCCGTTCTCTGGGCATCACCCCACACGGGCCCTACAGCGTGGATCACGTATTTCGAAGGCAGGTGCCCGCCCGAAGTCCACGCGGGATGCGAGTGAGGGACAAGTCCGTGTTGGCGAATCCATTCATCCGATTCCTTTTGGATCGCGGATCCGCCTTTTTTTGAGATTGTCCGTGCAACCCCTCCACCATGTTGCAGGTGTTCATTCGCCGCGTTGACAATGGCATCCACATTTTCAATTGTGATGTCACCCTGGACAATCTGGATTGTTTGTCCCGTTTTTAGAACGCGCTTTACAAGAACAGTATTCATGTTAATATTGTACCCCGTTAAAGTTGTAGGTCACGCTTCA
>DASWKT010000174.1:0-10289 GCA_036396515.1 Anaerolineales bacterium
CTGCCAGAGTTTTACAGGATGGCGGGTTGCATTCTGTCGATATTCCACACTTCTGGTTTCCCAACTTAACAGAAAATGTTTATCTCTGGGCTCTTGCAATGGGAAGCGAACGCGCCACGCAAATCATCCATTTTGCCTGGGGAGCACTTTCCGCGCTGCTACTCTGGCGCTGGGCTGTCAAAGCGTGGGACATTGAGATCGGACGCAAAACACTATTGTTACTTGTGAGCATCCCATCCTTACCCATGCTAGCTTCATGGGCCTATGCTGACATGGCACTGGTCTTTTATGCCACAGCTACTCTCTACACGCTGACATTTTTTGAATCGACAAAATCTGCCGCCTGGTTATATCTCGCAGGCATCATGGCTGGGCTGGCGATGGGAGTCAAATACACTTCGTTCACAGTTCCAGTGGCCAGCGGGTTGTTGATTCTTCTTTGGCGAAGAAGATCATTCTCACAAGCAGTAATTCACGCCGCTCAATTCAGCCTTATCGCGTTAATCAGCGCAATTCCCTGGTATGCACGCAACGCCATGATCATGAAGAATCCATTTTATCCTTTTGTGTTTGGCGGACGCTATTGGGATACCTTCCGTGCTGAATGGTACGCGGACGCAGGAACTGGCATTGGCTGGGATCTGCCTCAAATCTTTTTACTTCCACTAAATACTATTCTGGGATATCGTGACCAAAACTTCTTTGATGGAAGGATTGGTCCGCTGTTCTTGATCCTGGCTCCCCTTGCCTTATGGATTCTTCTCTCCGGTTCGTATCAGGATTCAGATCGCGGCCTGTCACTTCAGGCGATTGGCCTCTTCGCGGCTGTCAGTTTTGCCGCGTGGACGTTCGGTGTGATCAGCTCATTATCCTTATGGCAGGCACGTCTGCTTCTGCCCGCGCTAATGCCGTTTGCAATCCCTGCTGCTCTTGGCTGGGACGTTTTGAAAACACTGGATACTTCAAAATTCAGGATCAGTTTTTTTTCAAACGTAATTATTTCTATCATTATCGTGTTAACAATCTGGGATAATGGATTATTCGTACTGCAACGCAATCCATTGTCTGTGGCATTCGGCACACAAACCCGCGCAGGATACATTGCGCGGGTCAATCCATCGTATGCCGCGCTGATGCAGATCATGGATGAATTGCCCGCCGATGCTTATATATATAGTCTGTTCGAGCCGCGTTCCTACGGTCTGCCGCGGCTGACACAGCCCGATGCCATCAACTCGAACTTTTCTCATGATTTACATCTCTATGCAAGGCCGCTAGAGATTATCCAGCATTGGAGGGCCGAAGGCTATACACATGTCCTCGTTTACGAAAGAGGCCTGGACTTTATGATTGAAAGTCCCTCGAGCAAACTCACTTCTGCCGCGCAGGTCGCCCTTGGCGAAACGCTTGCGGGACTCGAATTGATCAGCCAGACTACTGACAAAGTGTATACAATATACAGAATTCCTTAAAAACATCTTTTGCGCTGCCCGGAGTCAGGATGCGCTGTTTATCCGAACCCAATGGAAGCGCCCATGAGTCGTACCATGTCTGAGATCCAACCCACGCCAGAACGTTCACTTATCACACAGATATTCGTTTCCCCTGACGAGCCGCGCTTGCGTGCTGGTTGGCGATTATTGGCCCAAACGACTGCTCTGCTGATACTGGGTGTCTGTTTGAGTATTCCTCTTGTAATTATTTTGTTATTTCTCGATCCTAACCTTTTAATTTCCATTGCTGAACTAAAACCTGAATACATGCTCCTTGGAGTGATTGCTGAGGGATTCGCGATAACGCTTTCGGTCTTTTTCGCAGTACGATACCTGGACAAACGGCCTATTGAAAGCCTGGGGCTGAAGCTGAGTACACAAACCCTGTTTGATATTCTGGCAGGGATTGGCATCACATTCCTGCAAATGGGGCTTATCTATATTGCCATGAGCGCGCTAGGCTGGGTGACGTTTGAAGGGCTTGCATGGGAATTTGACCCTGCAATCGTCGTTTTGAAAAATGTCCTGTTGTTCTTCGTCATCTTCATCTTCGTGGGCTGGAATGAGGAACTGCTTTCGCGCGGCTATCACCTACAGACGATTGCCAGCGGAATTAACTTATTCTGGGGTGTGATCATATCTTCTGCGGTATTTGGCCTTTTTCATATTCGCAACCCCGGTGCAACCTGGCTCAGCGCGGCAGGTATCTTCTTTGCAGGCATTTATCTGGCGTATGGATACATTCGCACAAGGCAACTTTGGCTCTCCATAGGGTTGCATATCGGCTGGAATTTCTTTGAGGGCGTCGTGTTTGGCTTTCCGGTCTCAGGCCTGGACATTTACGCTCTGACCCGAATTCAAGTCCACGGCCCCGAGCTTTGGACCGGCGGCGCGTTCGGTCCCGAAGCGGGATTGATCGTTCTGCCGTCGTTACTTGTGGGTGCGGGGTTGATATATCTCTATACGAAAAATCGAGACCCTTCAAGCTAGCTAAAATTAAAAAGCCTCGCGGACTCCATGGTCCACGAGGCTTTACTGATCACTACTTACTGATTCCTGGTCTACGTTCCTTCTTCCCACGAGACCAAATACTTTGCCTGCTCTTTGGTGAGCGTATCGATCTTCACGCCCATGGCTTCAAGCTTGAGGCGGGCGATTTCCCTGTCAATTTCGTCAGGGACGGAGTAGACCTTTTTCTCAAGTTTATCTGCATTCTTCGCCATGAATTCAGCGGAGAGCGCCTGGTTGGCGAAAGACATGTCCATAACGGATGCAGGATGCCCCTCGGCTGAAGCGAGGTTGATGAGGCGTCCTTCGCCGAGGATGTTGATCCTGCGTCCATCCTTTGTCTCGTATTGATCCACGAATGGGCGCACGCGATTCGGCTTGCCGTTGCTCATCTTCTCGAGCGCGGGGATGTTGATCTCCACATTGAAGTGACCGGAGTTGGCAACGATCGCGCCATCTTTCATGGCTTCAAAGTGAGGACGATCAATTACATTGATATCGCCGGTGACTGTGCAGAAGAAATCGCCGATCTTCGTAGCCTCTGCCATCGACATCACCTGATAGCCATCCATGACCGCTTCTAGCGCCTTCATCGGATCAACTTCTGTGATAATGACCAGTGCGCCCATACCGCGTGCGCGGGATGCAAGACCGCGTCCGCACCAGCCGTAGCCTGCCACCACGAAATTTTTACCAGCCAGGAGGACGTTTGTGGCACGGATGATCCCGTCAATGGTGGATTGGCCTGTGCCGTAGCGGTTATCGAAGAAATGCTTGGTTTGCGCATCGTTCACCGCAATGACTGGGAACTTGAGCACCTTATCGGTCTCCATCGCTTTGAGACGAATGACACCGGTCGTGGTCTCCTCGGTGCCACCGATGACGCCAGCCAATAATTCCTTGCGCTCGTCGTCGGAAAGTCCCTTTGCCCAACTCGCGAGAGAGGGCTCTAGTTTTTCAAAGCGACCCATCTCAATAAAGAACAATGAAGAGACAAGATCTGCGCCATCGTCCATGGTCATGTGCGGTCTGTGCTCCAACGCGGCGCGGATATGTTTGTAATACGTCACGTTATCTTCGCCCTTGATGGCGAAGGTCGGGATCTCGTACTGGTTGACAAGCGCGGCCGCAACATCATCCTGCGTGGAAAGCGGGTTGGACGCGGTAAGTACAATATCCGCACCGCCTTCCTGCAGTGTGCGCATTAAGTTGGCGGTCTCGGTCGTCACGTGCAGACATGCCGAAACGCGCAAACCCTTGAGAGGCTTCTCTTTCGTGAAGCGCTCGCGGATCTGGCGCAGAACGGGCATCTCATGTTCGGCCCAGTCAATCCGGCGGCGACCGCCTTCCGATTGGTTGATGTCTTTGATATCGTAATTGCTCATGATTCTCCTTTGTTATAGGCTCGCTGGTCGAGTAGGGCGAGTGTTTTCGAGCCCGTACCGAGACCAACTTGTTCCAGAAATGCTTTCATAAATTGTTGATTTTGATACAGCGCCGGGATTCTTCGCTCACCTGCACTGGACTAAACGCCACGCGGTGCAAGGTCGCTCAGAATGACATGTTCTGTTATTTCAACAACGCATCCAATTTTCCATTGTCATCGAAATGCCGGCGAAAACGATCTACAAACTCGCTACACGTGTAATTATGACTCTGTGGTCCGCGCTGTTCGAGACAATATACCGCCGACAGCGATCCGATCTCACCACACAGTTTCCAATCGAAGCCGCGCGAGTAGCCGGTCAGGAATCCGCCGCGGAAGGCATCTCCCACACCGGTGGGATCAATGATCATATCTTCGGGAACGGTCGGGATATGGACTGCCTCGCCGTTCTCGTACAGGTCTGCGCCATTCTTCCCGCGCGTAATCACCAACACTTTCACGTGATCCAGCATTTGATCCAGACTCCAACCGGTCTTCTTGGAGATGAGCCCGAACTCGTAGTCATTACAAAACAGGAAGTGTGCGCCTTCCATATCACGCGCCAACTCGCTACCTTCCAGACGAAGCACCTGCTGGCTGGGATCATAAAGATACTTCACCCCAAGCTCTCTGCACTCTGCCGGGAACTTCATCATCGCATCAGGAGCGTTCGGCGAAACGATGACCAGGTCGGGTTTGTTTGTTAAGTCCTTGAGCGATTGAGTGGAGGCATATCCCATCGCGCCGGGATAGAAGGAGGCGATTTGTGCGGAGGCCTGATCCGTCGTTGCAAAGAATGAAGCGGTAAATACACCAGGGACCACCTGCATCAGTGATGTGTCTACTCCTTTTGAGTCAAGCCACATGCGATAATCGCCAAAATCTTCTCCCACTGTTGCCATTACGCGCGGCCTCTCGCCGAGCAATGCCATTGTGTAGGCGATATTCGGAGCGATCCCACCGCGCTGTTTGGACATGGAGTCGACAAGAAACGAGAGGCTAATGGATGCCAATCGTTCAGGAAGGATTTGTTCTTTGAAATGACCCGGGAAGGTCATCAGATAATCATATGCAACGGAGCCGGTGAGAAGAATGTCCATTATTTCCTTTTGTCATTGCGGATGCGGTATCAACTCGCAGGAAAAGGCGTGGCGCTGGAGCGCCACGCCAATTTACGCGGCAAAAGTTTATCATGGCATGACGTGATTGTCTAGAAATAAAGATTGCAGATTCTCATGATCAAGTCATAGAGATCCGGATTGATGATTTGGAGATTATGATGTGTCAGATCCCCGCCCGTCCCTGTAAAGATTGATAGCTTTGGAATGCTAAGAGTCCAAACAGTAACGCCATATATATGCTTCGGAATACAACCAAGCCTGCGACAGCGGCAAGGCCCCCGGCAATAACTGAAACCCAGAGCGACTTGCTTACACCATCAATTGGATCTGCTTTGATCAGCAGGTAACGCGAAACATTGCCTCCATCAAGCGGGTAGACAGGCAGGAGATTGATTAACCCCCAAAAGATATTAACCCAGAGCAACATCGTCACAAACAAGCTTATAACCCTGCCACCTATCGGCAGCATTGCCGCCACTGGCAGGGGGATTATGCCGAATAACCAGTTCGTAAGGATCGACCCTCCTGATATTGTTACAGCAACTACCACAAGAGCTGCTAGTAGAAACCCCGCGCCGGGTCCCGCGAGAGAGATAAATATCTCCTGGTTAGGTCTCAGCGCCACATTAGCCCAGCGACTTCCCCACGCCACAGGTTCGGGAACTGTCAAACCTCCGGCAAAGTGCAGGATGATCCGTGATGGTTGTCCATAGTACCGCATCGCCAGAGCGTGACCTAACTCGTGCATCAGGATTGACACAAAAACGACCAAGACCCAGATCAGCAGCTGGATAAGATCAGCAGAAAACCCAAAAAGGACCGCGATCAACCAAAAAAGTGGATGGACACGGACTGGAATTCCAGCAAGGGAAAAACGAAGATCATATTGCGTGGGTGGAGGCTGTTGGAAAAGAAACATAAATTTGTATTATCCTTCTCGAGGAAAAATAACGATCATTTTAGGGCACGTTACAACACAATTTCCTAAGTACGGCTTTCCTGAGATTGAGTTCAAACGGAGGAAAAACAACGCCATTCTCCGTAACGATGCCTGTGATCAGTCGATTTGGCGTCACATCGAAAGCGATATTACGCGCTTCAGCTTCTATGGGCGCTACGCGCTCACCATGAAATTGAATGCCAAGCACCTCTTCAGGATCACGCTCCTCGATAGGAATTAATCCCCCATGCTCAAGCGAAAGGTCAACTGTCGAAGTGGGGACAACTGCATAAGCAGGGACGCCGTTATCATGCGCGGCGAGAGATAGCATATACGTGCCAATTTTGTTCGCCACGTCCCCGTTGGCGGCGACGCGGTCCGCGCCAAAGAGGACTTTCTGTGCCTTGCCAGCTTTGAGGAAATAGCCCGACATGTTATCGCTGATGATCTCGTAGGGAATGCCGTATTGGTCGAGTTCCCACGCAGTGAGACGCGCGCCCTGCAAGCGCGGACGGGTTTCATCCACCAGCACATGGATCTTCTTGCCTTGTTCATGCGCGGTGCGGATGACTCCGAGCGCAGTTCCCCAATCCACCGTTGCCAGTGCGCCGGTGTTGCAGTGATGAATGACGGTATCGCCGTCGTTGATCAACGCCGCGCCATGCTCTGCCATACGTTTATTGATCTCCACGTCCTCGTCCGCGATGCGCTGGGCTTCTTCGAGAACGAACTGCCGGATGGCATCGGTAGTGCTAGGAGATTGGAGATCGGAGATTTTATTGAGGATTCGGTCTACGGCCCAGGCAAGATTTACCGCCGTGGGACGCGCGGCTTTTAACGTATTGGATGCAGCCTGTAAATCCTCAAGCAATTCGTGGCTAGTGGAGGAATTCGATTCATATGCAGCCAGCGCAAGTCCAAAGGCGGCTGCGGCACCAATCGCAGGTGCACCGCGCACGACCATATCTTCGATCGCATGCGCAACGGACACGTGATCCTTGAATGAAACGATCTCAAGGCGACCAGGCAAAATGCGCTGGTCAATCATCTTGAGCTGGTTATCTTCCCAAAATACTGTTCTCATGAAGACATTTTACCCGCTAATGAGGGATTCGTTTTACAAAACTTCTAAATCATGCAATAATATCAAGCACTTAAACCTACCAACTCGCAGTTCCAGATAAACAAATTTTATGTATCCAATACTTCTCATTGAGATTCTCAGCTGGATTGCCATCGGTTTGTTCACACTTGGACGGAAATGACCCACACGAAATTAACTCCGCGTCATACACCAGGCGCGCATGTGGAAGAAATTTCACCAGGTAATGAATATCGTTTGACGATTCCATCCGGCTCAGCAGACAGATATCGGCTTGCACAGCTTGATGACTATACGCAAACTCCGAGAGGTAGATTCCCTCTCCGCTCCCCTCTCAGCCTTAGTGTATCCGCGCGGGCCTCGAGCGACTCCATCCCCGGAACGTGGGGATTCGGGCTATGGAATGACCCATTTGGGTTGTCGCTTGGGTTTGGAGGAAATCCATTTCGATTGCCTGCTTTGCCAAATGCCGTCTGGTTCTTTGGCGCATCGAAGGAAAGTTATTTATCGTTTCGTGATGCTTCGTCTGCGCTCCGCTCAGCTTCCCCATCGGGGACTTCGCAGCGCGAGGCGGCGAATGGCTTTCTCGCACAGACTTTTTGTTCGCCAAAGTTTCATCCATCCTTGATACTTGCAGGCCTTGCTCTCCCCTTTTCGCGCAAGCTAACGCGCCGGTTCATGGGAAAAGTGATCGGCGAGGACGGGATTGATTTGAGTAGAGGCGAGCAGCTAATCGCCCCTACTCAATGGCACAGATACAAGCTCGATTGGCGCGAGAAGCGGGTGTCGTTCGATGTTGACGATGCTCAGGTGTTTGAGTCACCCGTGAGTCCGAATCCTCCGCTGGGGCTGGTCATCTGGATCGATAATCAATATGCAGCTTTCACCCCTGAAGGAAAAATCGGGTTCGGAGTTTTGGAAAACCCCGAACCCGCGTGGCTGGAAATTAAGGATTTGGAGTTGAGTTAGATGATAGGCCAGAAGCCGGGCAGATACACCCTCAGCAACGCATCGATGATCAAGCCAAGAATAAGCAATCCACCGAACTGGCGGTTGTGGAAGAATGTGGCTGCTGAGAACCAGGTGGGCCACGCAGGATAGCCTTGGGGCGGCGCAGCAGGACGGGGATTGTCTAGTAGTTTGATGGCTCTCCAGGCGTGCCTGAATGCAAAGAATACAATGAGCATGGCGGGAGTGAAATAGCGCGGCACAAAGACCAGATATAAGATGACCGCATAGATGAGGATAAGCGCAACTTGATCGACGCGGCGGGCAAATGCCTCACCCACGCGTACCGGGAATGTACCCACATCTTTGGCTTTATCATCGTCGTGCTTGTCAATGTGTTTGCCTATATTGATGCTTGCAACACCCAAACCATACGGGATGCCTGCGAGAACCACGTTCCAGTTCCATACGCCTGAAAGGACGAAGTATACCCCCGCGATCATGATAGGACCCCAGATGAGGAAAATAGCGAACTCGCCCAATCCCCAATACTTGAACGGGTAGGTATAGGCAAGCAGCACCACTGCGCCAATAGCGAACAAGCCAATCACGACCGGGTTGAAATTCGTGTAATACAAGGCATAGATACCCGCCAAGGTTGCCAGCACCCCACTGACAAAAAACCATCGCAACTGCTGTGGCTTGGTGAAAAAGCCCTGCACCAACGGATGGACACCGTATTGGGTGCGGAAGTAATTATCCTTATCCACGCCGCGGTTGTAATCAGTGTAGTCATTGAGCAGGTTGTTCGTGCCGTGAGCAATGAAAAGACCCAACGTGACGATCAGGAACGGAACCCAGGAAAAGTATCCGTCGCGCCAGGCAAGGATCCCGGCGATCACACACGAATACACTGTGACCAGAGTAACAGCCGAACGTGTGGCAATCAGCCACTTGGAAACAACATCAAGCGCCTCCCATTCTTCCTTCTTGTCCATCTTGATTAATTGCCAGATGGCCGTGCGCCACATTGCAAAATCGATGTGCATGGTTCTCTCCTTTGAGTTGGTAATTCCTTTGTGCAAATTCTCTCAAACGAGATTATACTACCAACTTGTGAAATTGGATACAATCTATCTGAATTGAAAATAACATATGAATAAAGCCATCTCACAAAATTAAACAAGAGAGCAGGAAAGGTTTCCTGCTCTTTGTCTTATCTCCGCTCAGCACAAGAAGGGAAAACTTTAACGCCAGAAGTTTTGCGTAAACGGTAAGAGGCGTAATACTACATCGATGAGTAAACCAAACATGAAGAGTGAGCCGAATTTGCGATTATTTACAAACGCATACCCAACGAAATAAAGGGGCCAGCCAATCTGTCCTTCGGGGCGGGTCTCCGGCTTGGGCTTCAAAAATACAGGGTAGATTTTCAAGAAAGTGGGAAGTGCAAGGAAAACAATTAACATCACAGGAGTGAAAAACCTGGCTGCAATCAAATACAAAGTGAAAAGATAGGGTGCGATCATCATCGCCAGCACTGCATAGCGGGATGCTTTTTCACCGATCACAACCGGAAGGGTGTGGATTCCCTTTTCCTTATCCATATCAAGCTTGTCAATATGTTTTCCGAAAATCACGGTTGTAACGCCCAACACATATGGCAGACTGGCAATTACAACGAACCAATTCCACGTTTGTGTAAGTACATAATAACCGCCGCCAATCATCAGGGGTCCCCAAACGATCAGCACAGCAATCTCTCCCATGGCCAGCCCCTTGAGAGGCCAGGTATAGAACAGGAGGAAAAACGCGCCGAGACCCAGCAACATCCAGGCGGTCGCGCTAAAGCCTGCGTACCAGATCAAATACAGACCCAAAACAAGCGCTATCACAGCAGTAACCGCAAAATATGTGAGATGCTGGCGCTTGCTCATCAAGCCACTGGCTATGGGTTGCGCGCCATATATGTTGCGGTAGTAGTTATCCTTATCCACGCCGCGCATGAAGTCGGTGTAATCATTGAAGATATTGTTGCTGGCGTGGGCAAGGATCAGGCCCAGGGTGAGGACCAGCCAGGGCAGGAAACTGAACGAGTTGTCTCGCCAGGCAAAAAGTCCCGCCAGGGCCGCTGAGATAAACGTCATGATGAGGACAGCTGCGCGGGTCGAAATCAGCCATTTTGAAATGACATCCAGCTGATCCCATTCAGGTTTCGAAACCTCAGGAATTACATTAAGGGCTTTGCGCC
>DASWKT010000175.1:0-10176 GCA_036396515.1 Anaerolineales bacterium
GCTGCACAGGCACAATTGGTTGCAAACGAGGACCCCGGGAACGTGGTCTCTGTGTTGTTAGCGACGCAATCTATGCAGATCGTGCCGAATGGCAATGCTGCCTTAGTCTTGAAGAACTCTCCATTGCCAATCCTTGTCGCCCGTATGACGCATGACGCGGCCGTGTATTCTGTTGCGTTCAGCGCCGATGGAAAGTATGTAGTGTCAGGGAGTGATGATGGGACAGCCCGCGTGTGGGAGGCGGCTACAGGCCAGGAAATCGCCCGTAGGACATCTGAGACCGGGGTGACCTCGGTTGCCTTTAGCGCGGATGGGCAGTACATATTGTCTGGGGGTATATTTGGCGCACAGGTATGGGAGATAGCTACCGGGCGGGAAGCCGCCCGGATAACGCAGGAAAGCGGCTTGACCTCCTTCGCTTTCAGCCCTGATAGGCGATATGTGGTGTCGGCGGGATATGATGGGACAGCCCGCGTGTGGGATGCGGCCACAGGCCAGGAAATCGCCCGCATGATGCATGACAATCAAGTGTTCTCTGCCTCCTTCCGCCCCGATGGAAAGTACGTGGTGTCAGGGGCGTATGATGGAACTATTCGCGTATGGGAGGCGGTCACAGGTCAGGAAATCACCGGGATGATGCATGATGGCGGGGTGTTCTCGGTTGTTTTCAGCCCTGATGGAGAATACGTGGTCTCAGGGAGCGAGGATCGAACTGCTCGTGTGTGGGAGGCAGCCACAGGTCAGGAAATCGCCCGCATGACACATGATGGCTCCGTATCCTCTGCAGCCTTTAGCCCTGATGGAAAGTACGTAGTCTCGCGCAGTGCTGATAAAACTGCCCGTGTGTGGGAGGCAGCTACCGGGCGCGAAGCCTCCCGTATGATTCATAATGCGGAAGTGATCTCTTCAGCCTTTAGCCCGGATGGGAAGTATGTGGTCTCGGGGAGCTATGATGGAACTGCCCGCGTCTGGGATGCGTCTACAGGCCGCGAATCTGCCCGCATGTCACATGACAGCGTTGTGTACTCGGCGGTATTCAGCCCCGATGGCAAGTATGTCATCTCGGGTGGGGACATCACCGTCCGCGTATGGCAGCCGGACACCGGCACAGAGTTGTCCCATATGACATATGACAGCAGAGTGTCATCTGTTTCGTTCAGCCCTGATGGGAGGTACGTGATCTCATCCGGGTGTGATGAATTGATGGGTGATAGCCATACGGGTCATTCTTGTATCAAAGGCTCTGCCCGCCTGTGGGAGGCGACTACAGGTCAAGAAATTGCCCGCATGGCACAGGACAATCAAGTAACGTCTGCTGCTTTCGGGCCGGATGGGAAGTATGTGGTGACAGGCAGCAATGATGGAACCGCCCGGGTGTGGGAGGCGGCCACAGGCCAGGAAATCGCCCGCATGATGCATAACGAGATTGTACACATGGTCGCCTTCAGCCCGGATGGGAAGTACGTGGTTTCGGCTGGGGATAACACTGCCCGTGTGTGGGAGGCGGCCACTGGTCAGGAAATTGCTCGCATGACATACGAGGCTGAAGTAACCTCTGCCGCCTTCAGCCCTGACGGGATGTACATAGTCTCAGCCGGATGTGATGAATTGGTGGGTAGTGATACGGATTATTCTTGTACAAAAGGCTCTGCCCGCCTTTGGGAGGCGGCTACAGGTCAAGAAATTGCTCGCATGATGCATGACAGCAGAATTGCATTCGTTGGCTTCAGTCCTGATGGCAAGTACGCGATGTCAAGGGGTGATGATGGAACCGCCCGGGTGTGGGACGCGGCCACAGGCCAGGAAATCGCCCAGATATCGCATGACGGTGAAATTGCCTCGATCGCCTTCAGTTCTGATGGACAGTATGTGGTCTCAGGGGGTGCTGACAAGACCGCACGCGTATGGGAAGTGTTCACAGGAAAGGAAATCGTCCGGATGATGCATGATGAGGCTGTGCTATCCACAGCCTTCACCCCTGATGGAAAGTATCTAGTGTCGGGAAGTTGGGATAGCACTGCGCGCGTGTGGGAGGTGGCCACCGGTAAAGAAATGGCCCGCATCACCCATGGCGCGTGGGGCGCTGCTGTATCTTCCGTCGCTTTCAGTCCCGATGGGAAATACGTAGTGTCAGGGGGGTGTGATATATATGATGGCTTTTCTGGTGAATGTCCAAAAGGTACTGCCCGCGTATGGGAATGGCATCCGCAGGATTTAATTGCCAATGCCTGCGCACATTTACCACGCAACCTGACCCGCGCCGAATGGGGACAGTATATCGGGGATGCGATGCCCTATCAGGCAGTTTGCCCCAATGTGGAAATTGAACCAGATCTTATAACAATACCAACCCCTACTCCATAAAAATGAATGGCGACCTCAACAGGTCGCCATTTTGTATCAATTCCTGTTTTTAATCTCATATCGCCACTCCCATCACCGCCACAAAATGCGCGGCCTCCTCATTCATGAGCAAGCAACAAAATCTTCTCCAGTAAATCGTCTTCATAATACAGGGAGGAGGCTCGCAACTTTTCCACGTAAGGTAGAACGCGCTGAATAATCCCTTGATGTTTTGCTAATAACAAGAACCCCAGCGTGCCAATGCAGACGATCTGGTTATGCTCCGCTACAGCCCTTGCACGACGGTCGTCAATCAACAGACCATCTGCAGAGAGTTGTTTATAAAGCGCCATGGCTTCCAATTCACCTTGTCCAAGCCCACCCGCTGCCAACACCCACTGCGATAAATCCACACTCATTACGCGTCCGACGAGAAATGTTTCCAAAGATGCGGATTGGGGTTTTCCCTTGATGATCACTTCATCATAAACAGCCTGAGGAACACGAATATCATCATACGCCTGGAGTAAAACATCTAATGCATCACAAGTGGACAAAGCCACTAGCGCGGAGCTATCTGCAATGACGAGCATGGCTATTTATCAGTCAAGCGCGAATAGTCTGCGTCCAGTTCTTCGGGGGTTTGGGTTTGGATGGCCACACCCTGACTCTTGCAAAACTCAAGAAACGTGTAACGATCCACGCCTGCGAGTTCACATGCTGCTCCAATGGATAGTTCACCAGCCCGATACATTCCCATCGCAGCATACAGACGGAATTTTCGGGCGACATCTTCCTTTGGCTCGGTTGGAAAAGGTTTTTCAGAAAATGATATAGTGATCTGCATAATGCTGCTCCTTACTTTAATTCTAGCTCTATGATACACGACTTTAGATAACCCAACAGGATTACATTCTGGCTACGCAGAAAAAGAAGAACGCCAAGTCAGTGATTCGCTGGACGCTGACAGATGAGACATTTTCTGCTAAAACGCCACTCCCATGACCGCCACAAAATGCGCGGCCGCGGCAAGCATCACAAAGATATGCCACATTTCATGGAAACCAAATACGCCGGGGACGAAGTTGAAAATCTTCGTAATATACACCACCGCGCCGAGGCTGTAAATCACACCGCCAGCAATCAACCAGCTGATGACCCAAACGGGAAGTACCGCCAGCATCTGCCCGATCGCCGCGATACACAGCCAGCCCATGAGCAAATAGATCCCCGCGTTCAACCAGCGCGGCGCATGGATGTAAAACACCTTCACGATGATCCCGATCAATGCCAGCGACCAGATGATGCTCAGCATGCCCCACTGCCAGAATCCGGAAAAGGCGTTCACGCAAAACGGAGTGTATGTCCCTGCGATGAGACAATAGATCGCGGCGTGGTCAACCTTGCGGAAAATTTCCAAAGCCTTATCTTTCACCTGCACCATATGATAAGTCGCGCTGGCTGAAAACAAAAAAATAAGGCTGACGCCATAGATGATCAATGAAATGATTTTTGCAGGGGGACCCCAGCCTACAATAAGAAGCGCGATCAAGCCGATCAATGCCAGGATTGCTCCGCCCCAATGCGTGAGACTGTTAACAGGTTCTCGTAGTTTTTTGACCATAATTTATCCTTCTGATTTGTGCTGAACGATACGCTCAAGTCGCCGTCCTCGGCGGCGAAGATGTGAACGAGTTAGCGAGCGCCGGGGACGGCGCTCGGAGCAGAGAGGCTACTTGATGGTTTTGTTGCTAATACGATCAACAGCGTACTCGATTGTACATCAACAGTCTGGATCTCAGTTATGAATGCTGCCTGCACAAATGGCTCGGTGAGTCTGGATTTGACAACTTCCATTGCCTCCGCAGGGCTCTGGCTTGTAACCTTGAACAGCCAGTCCAGAAGCCGGTTCTTGGGCCACGCAACAGGCAGGACAATGAATTTACCCCCGTCTACTAAACATCTTTTCACCTCAGCCAACGTTGCTGGATCGGTGATGTATTCCGTGGGGAAGGTCGCGACCACAGTGTCAAATGATTCATCGCGGAAGGGGAGATGCTGTCCTATTCCACGAGTTAAGTTGATATGCGTATAGTCACACTGAGAAAGTGAGGGGGAATTTGCTTGGTGAGGTAATCGAAAAGAAGAAGATCGACGCCTCAGATTGCGTTTGGCGAGGCGTCCCATTTGTGCCGATTCATCTATCCCAACGGCGAACAAGTTTCGGCTGCGGAGGTTGCGCTGCAAATGGCCAGGCCCGTGACCGATCTCCAAAATCCGGTCCCCTTCGATGAACGGGATCACACTCATGACCCAGTCTTTCCAGCGGTTAAAAGAAACGGCTGCTGCAACCAGGTCGTAGGTAAAAGCAAATTGATGATAGAGCAGGCGGAAGAAGAGCCGCAGGAGGGATTTCACAAAAAATAAGGGTTTGGTGGCACCTTGGCGCCACCAAACCCTTGCCTCGTTGAGCCTATCTTATCCGGCGGTAGACGTGGTTTCGTCGGATTTCTTGACGGTCTTGCGGATGGTGTCCATTGCACCCTTGCCGCGTTCGCGGACATCATCCATGACTTCGTGGCCGCGGTCGCGCAGTTGTGCTGCGAGCTCATCCGCACGGGCACGGGCTTCAGCAGCGGCGGCCTCGGCACGGGCAAGCGCTTCTTCTGCGCTTTGCTGTGCCCGGTCACGTAGTTCGATGGATTTATCCTTGATCAACATACGGGTCTCTTCACCAGATTGGGGGGCGAACAGCAGGGCCACGACAGCTCCGGAAAGCCCACCAACGATGAAGCCTACGAGAAAGGCGCCAAATTCATCACGTTCAGACATAGTAACCTCCTTAGGGTTATCAAATTAATTCGAAATTACCTTCGCCAAATTGTATCCCAAATTGTACAGTTATCATGCGGGGATGACCTCTGTCCAATCTGTAGATTTCTCCCAAAAAATTTCTGCTTATTTCTTCCTCATGCCCATTAAGTCTATCACACGGCTGATACCTGCAAGATAGCCATTGAGCTTGATGACCGGCTCAACAACATTTTCTCCCAGGAATTCCACGGTGCCGCGCAGGGTATTGACGGTCTCATTTGTGGCATTCAGAATCGGACGGACTTCATTTTGCAACAGGTTGATGAGACTCGCCACTTGTACGATGAGTACGATAAGTGCTACGCCAATGACCAGCGATTCAAGTGCAACGACAATGATGAACACATCCCGGATACGGTCCGTTGGGGTGGTGGGTTGCAACAATAGGATGATCGCAAAAATAAGAGCAGCTAAAAGTATCACCGCGCCAATAACGACCGCAGTGATGATGCGCTTTGACTTTTGCTCTTGCTCGCTAGGTTGGCTATCTTGTTCAGATTGGGGAGTGGGGACTATTTCAGATGTGGTTTCAGATGATACCATGGCTGCATTATAGCATTTTAAGGTGGGTACGTCTATTAAAAATTTATTAATGTTACGCATTGCGCGCCTAACTTGTTAGCATACGACATTCATCATATCCATAATAACGAGCGATAAATACGAGTTTATTCCGCAACAATGTTTCGCCTTCTGGAACTTCTTGACATTCACATCGTTCACTGTTATTATGTAGCTACCGACCGTTCGGTAGGGAGCATCCATGACCAGAGAAGATATCCTTGAAGCTGCGGCACAAGTCTTTCGTCAGAAAGGGTTCCATGGCGCTTCGATGGCGGACATCGCCGGGGCGGTGAATCTGCAGAAGGCAAGTCTTTACCATCATGTATCCTCCAAACAGGAGATCCTGCTTGCGCTTCTGGACCGCGCCCTCGAGTTGTTGTTCGAACGGATCTCGGTGATCAGCACCCAGTCCATTCCCACCGATGAAAAATTGCGCCGTATGATCCGTGCCTATCTGCAGATCCTTGCAGAAAATACTGACCTCTCAGCTGTTTTGCTTTTCGAGCATCGTTCCTTGGAACGAAAACAACACGCCCGCCACGTACCGAACCGCGACAAGTTCGAAGCATTGTGGCGGGATGTGCTTTCTGAAGGTGTAAAGGCAAAGCTCTTTACATGTGACGATCCAGCGCTGACCACACGCGCATTGCTCGGCATTATGAATTGGACCATTACCTGGTATCGTCCCGGCGGTGCGCTTGAAATAGATCAAATTGCTGATCAATACTCGAATTTGCTCTTGAATGGCTTGCTTAAGAAATGACCGAAAAGGCGACTTTCGCGATTTTTGAAACCTCCAGCGGCGCGAAAATTTATCGCATTCCGCTCGAAGTCTTCCCGAATTTCTGGGCCCATGTTTATCTTGTTCAGAAAGATGATTATTGCGTTCTGATTGATTGCGGCTCCGGGATGGAAACATCTCATGCAAATTTGTTGGATGGATTACAACAAGCAGGAGTTCAACCTCCTGACCTTACTCATATTCTTTTGACGCATGCGCATATAGATCACTACGGCGGGCTCTCACAATTGAAACCGATCACGCAGGCTAAGATCGGAGTCCACGAATTGGATTTTCAGACGGTCTCTTATCATGAAGCAAGACTGGCATTGATCGGTCGCCGCCTCGCTTCTTTCCTGGCCGACGCTGGCCTCGCTGCAGAGACACGTGACCAGCTCCTCAGCATTTACCGCTTTACGAAAGCGATCTATCATTCTGTCCCTGTTGATTTCACATATAAGAATGTTGACCTGCAGGTCGGTCCCTTCGACCTGATCCATCTGCCCGGGCATTGTCCCGGTCACGTGGCCATCCGACTGGAAGATGTGATCTTTTGCGGCGACATGGTTGTGGAAGGAGTCACGCCGCATTTATCTCCCGAATCGATCAACCCATACAGCGGGCTGGATCATTACCTTGAATCGCTCGCCCATTTTCAACGCTGGGCCAAAGGTGCGCGTTTGATTTTGAATGGTCATGATGATGTGATTACGGACCTGCCTGAACGAATTGAAGCGACGCGACAGAATCTCATCCGCCGCATGAGCAAGGCATTGGACGCGCTGGCCGAACCACTCACCATTGCCGAAATCAGTCAGGCTGTCTACGGAGAGACGGGTGGATACAACGCATTGCTTATCATTGAAAAGACGGGTGCATATGTTGAATATTTTTATGAACACGGCATGATTGAAATCACCAATCCCGATGATATGGAGCAGGGAATGCCTGCCCGTTATCGTCGTTTGCGTGAAGTTTCTGATTCTGAGATCCTACCAAAGGAGAGGGCCGATGTATTCGTTTGAACCAACTGAAGAACAACAAATGTTGATTGAGGCGGTGGGGAAGTATGCAGTTAATGATCTGCGGGTTGCCGCGCATGGGGCGGAGGAAAGCCAAGAGCTTCAAAAAAAGCTTGTGAGCAGGGGTTGGGAACTTGGTCTGTTGCAGGCGTCAGTCCCCGAATCATACGGTGGCTTTGGTGAACGGAGCGCGGTCACGGGTGTGCTTGCGCTCGAAGAGATGGCATTTGGTGACCTGGCGGGGACGCTGGCCGTGCTCACCCCAAGTCTTTTTGCCACTCCCATCCTGCTGGTGGGCACTGAAGAGCAAAAGCGAACCTATCTGCCAAAGGTCATCGAAGGGGATTGGAGTCCCTATACTGCTGCTCTCATAGAATACGCCTTTGATTTCGATCCCAATGCCCTCAAGACAACCGCAATTCTCAAAGTCGATGATTACATACTCAATGGTGAGAAGGCGTTTGTCCCATTTGCGAAAGATGCTGAGAAGATTCTTGTGTATGCCAATCTCGATGGCAGTACTCAGGGCTTCATCGTAGATAAAAATACAGCGGGCCTGACCGTCAGCGACGAGCGCGAGAAACTGATGAGCCTGAACGCGCTTCCGCTGTATCGAGTTACCTTGGACAACGTGAAAGTCCCCGTTTCGAATCGACTCGGCGGCGCCGCGGGACACGACTTTGAGTTGATCCTGGCTTCGATGCGCGTCGCCACCGCCGCGACAGCTGTCGGTGTGGCGAATGCCGCCTTTGAATACTCGCGTGATTACGCCAAAGAACGCGAAGTCTTCGGCGTGAAGGTCGCGCAGAAACAGGCTATCGCCTTTATGCTCGCTGAAATGCGGACAGAGATCGAGGCGATCCGTTTGCTCACCTGGGAAGCCGCCTGGAAGCTGGACACAGGCAAGGAAGATGCATACATCGAAGCTTATCTCGCCGGTACAGGCGCGGCGGACATGGCGATGATGGTCACAGACCGTGCCGTGCAAATCCTTGGCGGGC
Organism: Anaerolineales bacterium; assembly: GCA_036396515.1. GTDB lineage: Bacteria > Chloroflexota > Anaerolineae > Anaerolineales > Villigracilaceae > Defluviilinea. The sequence continues at coordinate 8,586 of DASWKT010000175.1, forward strand.
ATGGATATATTCGCGAACATCCGGTGGAAATGTGGATGCGCAACGGCCGCGGATTCGCAATGCTTACGGGACTAGCCATAGTATAGGAGGAAAACATGCCAATCGAATTTGAAGCACCCAAACCGATCACACAGATGCAGGTCATGTTGAAAACCGTCGCGGACGAAATGATGCGTCCGCGCTCGCGATATTTTGATGAGCACGAGCATGAAATTCCCTGGGATTACATTGAATTCATGCACATGGCGATGAAGGCGGCGGGTGGAAGTAGTTTGGCGCCGCGCGAGAACGGCAGGAAAAGTGAAGAGAAGGAGAAACGCCCGCCGATCGGTTATCAGATGATCGCGGCGCAGATCGAAGCGTTGTCCTATGGTGACCTGGGCATGTACCACTGCTTGCCTGGTGGTGGCCTCGGCGCGGCAGCGGTCTATGCTGCGGGGACCCCTGAACAGAAGGCGAAATTCCTGGCTAGATTCAATGGAGAGAAACCGACGTTCGCCGCGATGTGCATCACAGAAGCGGGCGCTGGTTCTGATAATTCTGCCATTCGCACGCGCGCCGTATTGGATGAAAAGACCAACGAATGGGTTCTCAATGGCGAAAAGATCTTTGTCACAGGTGGTGATAAATCGTTTACGGAGTACGAAAAACTCGGCAAAGGATATATCGTCATTTGGGCGACCATCGACCCGTCTGCGGGACGGGCAGGGATGCGCGCCTTTGTTGTGGAAGGTGGAACTCCCGGTGTAAAGATTACCAAACTCGAGCATAAACTTGGAATCCGGGTCAGTGACACCGCCGCCATTTCACTGGTTGACGCGCGTGTTCCATTTGACAACATTTTGGGAAGCCCAACGGTCGAAAAATCCACGACCGGCTTCAAGGGCGCAATGGCAACCTTCGATGCGACCCGGCCCCTTGTCGCGGCATCAGGCGTCGGCGTGGCAAGAGCTGCCCTCGAATTCCTGAAAGAAAAACTGGCTGAGAACGGAGTCCAGATCCGCTATGGATTGCCGCGCCAAAAGCTGACATCCATCGAGCGCGATGTGATTGAGATGGAGATCATGCTAAAGTCCACCTGGCTGATGGTGGTCAAGGCGGTATGGATGGCGGATAATCAGAAGCCGAACGCGCTCGAGGCTTCGATGAGTAAAGTGAAGTCTGGTGATGTGACAACCAGGATCACACAGAAGGTAGTTGAGATTTTGGGGCCGCTCGGTTATAGCCGGGAATTCCTTGCCGAGAAATGGTTCCGGGACGCAAAGATCACGGATATATACGAGGGCACAGGGCAGATCAATCGCCTCGTGGTCGCGAGGCAAATCCTTGGCTATTCAGGTTCTGAATTGAGATAACACGTAGGGGCAGGGTTTTCCTGCCCAGGGCGGCAAGACGCCGCCCCTGCGGAGAAAATTATGAAATATCACATTCACAAAGCAGTAGTGATCGGCTCAGGGACAATGGGAGCGGCGTTGGCGGCGCATCTTGCCAACGCGGGTGTGCCAGTGACCTTGCTCGATATCATCCCCAGTGATGCGTCTTCGACCGACGATAAAACCGCGCGAAATAGAATTGTCAATGAAGGCTGGGA
>DASWKT010000176.1:0-13760 GCA_036396515.1 Anaerolineales bacterium
AACGCATCCTGCTGATGGCAGATGGCGACGAGGTCATGGTCGGGACGCCCACTGTGAGCGACATTCTAGTCAAGGTCACTGTGGTGGATCACATCAAGGGCCCCAAGATCGACCGATTCAAATATCGTCCGAAGAAGCGCATTCGCGTGCGTGGTGGACATCGTCAGCAGTACACGCGCTTAATGGTAGATTTCATCGGCCGTCCGGGTGAAGAACGCAAGGTCGAAGAGCCTGAAGTCAAGCAAGAAGCTGAGACTGAAGTCGTAGTGGAGGCAAAACCCAAGGCTGAGAAAGCTCCCAAAGCGGAAAAGCCGGCCAAGACTGTGAAGGCGCCTGCCAAATCCGCGACGACGAAGAAGTCTGCAACATCCAAGTCGTCTTCCAAAAAGACAGACTCGAAGAAGAAGTAAGAGAGGTAGTCATGGCCCATAAAAAAGGTGGCGGCTCAAGCCGCAACGGTAGAGACTCGAATTCCCAGCGCCTAGGTGTCAAGCGCTATGCCGGTCAATTCGTGCTTTCCGGCAATATTCTCGTGCGCCAGCGTGGCACGAAGATCAAACCCGGTTTGAATGTAGATGCCGGCAAGGATGATACATTGTTTGCAATTGCAGACGGGATAGTGATGTTCGACAGTGTTCACGGACAGAAACGCGTCAATGTCGTCCCTCAGGCGGAGGCTTAACATGAGACCCGATATTCATCCGACATATTATCCGGATGCCAAGGTAACCTGCGCTTCCTGTGGCACAACCTGGACAACCGGTTCAACCAAAAAAGAAATCCGCGTGGATATTTGCTCGAATTGCCATCCGTTCTTCACCGGCGAAGCCCAGCGCATACTCGACATCGAAGGTCAGGTGGACCGCTTCTACAAGAAGCTCTCGGCTCGCCAGACCTATGTTGAACAGCAAAAAGTCAAGGAAGAACTTAAAGGCTCACCTGAGCGCCCAATCGAGGAGCTCGGACTTTCGACCCGCGCAGTGGACGCACTCAAGAAGGGTGGTATTGAGAATGTCGGCCAGTTCCTTGAGAGGCTTAACAGCGGAAACGCGGCGGTGCTGGCGATCTCGGGCTTTGGTCAGGCTTCACTGACAGCCGCCAAGAAGAAATTGCGCTCGCTTGGTTATGAGCTTCCTGAAGGCGCGGCGTAAACCCTGGCAGTGAGGGCTTGCAGAATAAATAATCTCAGGTAAACTTACAGGCAGATGTAAATACACATCTGCCTGTTTTTTATTTTTGCCCCTACCGTCCCTCCCCTTTCGAGGACTACACAACATCTTCCCCATCAGGAAACGGGGGCGGGGTGGGGGTCCGGAGAATGTATGCGTCATATCCATGGTTCGATCGAAGTGATCTGCGGTTCGATGTTCAGCGGCAAAACAGATGAGTTGATCCGCCGGCTGGTACGCGCCACGATTGCAAAACAAAAAGTTCAGGTGTTCAAGCCCGCGATTGATGTGCGCTACGCGGTGGAAAAAGTCACCTCCCATGCCGGGTCGGATTACGATGCGATACCGGTGCAAAAAGCTGCAGAGATACGAGAGAAGATCGAACCGGAAACAACCGTCATTGGGATCGACGAGGCTCAATTCTTCGACCCTGAAGTCGTTCAAGTTGCTGAAGAGCTTGCGACACGCGGGATACGCGTCCTTGTGGCCGGGCTCGATACAGACTTCCGGGGTGAGCCATTTGGCCCGATGCCGGTTTTGATGTCCATGGCCGAGCATGTAGATAAACTGCACGCGATCTGCATGGTCTGCGGCGATGAGGCATCCCGCACGCAGAGACTGGTCAATGGGAGGCCCGCACGCGTTGACGATCCGGTTGTAATCGTTGGCGCATCTGAGATGTATGAAGCGCGGTGTAGAGAGCATCACGAAGTCCCGCGTTAGCGGAGGGAAGTACCACGTCAGTGGTCTGAGCCATGGACAATGAAATGCAAGATTACAACGACCTACTCGCCGAGATTCTGATAGATGAACAAACGCTTCAAGCACGGGTCAAAGAAATGGGCTCGGAGATCAGCGTGGATTACGCCGACGGAAACCTGCTGCTTATTTGTATTCTGCGTGGCGGAGTGCCATTCCTTGTTGATCTGAGCCGCTACATCACCACCCCGCACATGGTGGACTTCATGGCTGTTTCCTCCTATGGCAAAGGTAAACGTGAATCTAGTGGTGCCGTTCGCGTGACGCTCGATCTTCAAACCGATATCCGCGATAAGGATGTGCTACTCGTTGAAGATATCGTGGACAGCGGTCACACAATCGCATCTGTGCTCGAACTTTTGCAGGTCCGCCAGCCACGCAGCCTCAAAGTGTGCGCCCTGCTCGACAAGTCCGAAAGACGTGAAGCTGTGGTACCAATCCATTATCGTGGTTTCGAAATACCCAACAAATTCGTCTTCGGCTACGGTCTTGATCTCGATGAGTACTATCGCAACCTGCCCTTCGTTGGTGTTGTGGACTTAGAGAAATACAAACCGCCCTCCTGATATGACAGAAGAAGGAAATCCTGCCACAGCCAAAGCGCAGACACCCGAGTCACCCTATGCAGGACGCTGGGTCGCTCGGGTGCGCGGCAAGATCGTTGCGCAAGGGGGAACCCCTGAACAGGCTCTTCGTGCAGCACAAAAAAGCAGGCACAAAGAAAAACCGGAAATCTTATTCATGCCAGTCGCATTTTCCATTTCGCCTTTGGTGGATAAGGTCCACACAATACTTCCAGATCAGGAAATCTATCTCGTTGGGGGTGCAGTACGAGATATGCTTCTCAAGCGCGTCTCGCAGGACTTTGATTTTGCTGTGCCTTCGAATGGTGTTTCCCTTGCCCGGCGCGTTGCCAATGGGCTCAAGGCAAACTTCATGGTGCTCGACGATGAGCGCGATACGGGCCGCGTCATCGTAGCCGAATCGGATGGCATGCGCACATTCCTTGATTTCGCAACGTTTCGCGGCAACAACCTGGAAGAAGACCTGCGTGCCCGTGATTTCACGGTCAATGCCCTTGCGTTTGATCTGCGGGCGCAGACCCTGATAGATCCACTCAACGGCGCGTCTGACCTGCGCGCAAAATTAATTCGTGCCTGTTCACAAACCTCCTTGATAGATGAGCCTGTTCGTATCCTGCGCGCGGTCCGTCAGGCCGCGGCATTTGAATTCAAGATCGAAGCTGAAACACGTAAAGCTATGAAACAGGCAGGGAGGCTACTTCCAAATGTTTCACCGGAACGCCAGCGTGATGAGTTGTTTAAAATGCTTGAAGGGCCAAAGCCCGGTGCCTCCATGCGCGCTCTGGAAATACTCGGCACGTTTCCGTATTTATTGCCTGAACTCTCGGTTCTCAAGGGTGCAGAGCAGTCTGCGCCCCATATTTACGATGTATGGGAACATACGTTAAGCGTGCTTGGGCATCTTGAAAGCATCCTGTCTGCACTTGCACCTGGCTATGATGCCGATCAGACGAACGATCTCTTTACTGGTCTGCTTACCCTTCGCATCGGGAGATTCCGCGAGCAATTCACTGCACATTTTGCCGAATCGCTCAATAGCGATCGTTCGGTTCGAGCCGCGCTGTTTTTCGCCGCGCTGTATCACGATGTCGCGAAGCCGGACACAAGATCCGTGGACAATGCGGGACGAATCCGATTCTTTGATCACGATATAAAGGGCGCGGAGGTTGCAACAAACCGCGGCCGCGCATTGAATCTCAGTAATGATGAGATCGAACGTGTCAACGCAATTATCAAACATCACATGCGGTTCCACTTCTTTACCAGCCGTCTGGAAGATGATAAACAAGAACCTTCTCGCAAAGCCATTTATCGTTTCTTCCGTGCTGCTGGCACAGCAGGAGTTGATCTCGTTTTACTCGGGCTTGCAGATCTGCGCGGGACGCGCGGTCCTACACTTACGCAAGAAACCTGGAGAGCAGCGTTAGATGTGGCGCGAATTTTCCTGGAGAACTACTGGGAAAGACCGGAAGAAACGATTGCTCCACCGCGTCTGTTGGATGGAAACGATCTAATGCGTGAGCTAAATCTTGAGCCTGGACGAATCGTTGGCCAATTATTGGAAGCGATCCGTGAAGGGCAAGCAACAGGCAAAATTGAAAACCGCGAGCAGGCCCTTGATTTTGCACATCAATATAAGAAAAACCTGGAAACTTTATGAACCTCGTGTACTTCGATCTTGAGAGCCAGAAACTGTTCGAAGAAGTTGGCGGACGTGATGCGTCCAAACTGTTATTGGCTTGTGGCGTTACCTGGTCCACGGCACGCAACGATTTTGCTGTGTATTGGGAGAAGGATGCTCACGCTTTGATCGCAGAACTTAAGTCTGCAGACCGCGTGATCGGGTTCAACACTATCAAGTTTGATTATGAAGTGTTGAAACCTTACGCGCCGCATGAAAACCTGCGGGCGATTCGTTCAACGGACATGCTGCAGGATATATACCGCACATTGAACTTCCGCTTGAGTCTGGATTCGATCGCCAGAGCCACGCTTGGAACCACCAAAGCTGCCGATGGAGTCAAATCTGTGGAATGGTTTCGTAATGGAGAATTGGAGAAAGTTGCCGAGTATTGCAAAGCGGATGTAGATATCACGCGCCGAATTTATGAATTTGGCAGGGACAATGGGTTCGTGTATTACTATTCAAGATTGGGCAGTAAATTAAAAGTAGTAGTGAATTGGAGATAAACAGGAGTGCAGTATGGAAAAGATAAAAGTTAACGAAATTGAACTTGCTTACACCCGTCGCGGCCAAGGAACTCCGCTCGTTCTTCTGCATGGCTACCCCTTTGACAATCATCTCTGGGATGACGTCGCGCCTTTGCTGGAGGATACTTTCGATCTCATCCTGCCTGATTTGCGCGGGTTTGGTAAGTCTACAACTGTGGATTCCCCTTACAGGATGGATGATTATGCTTCAGACATTGCAGGTTTGCTCGACCAGCTTGGCATTCAAAAGGCCGCGATCGTGGGTCACTCAATGGGTGGATATGTAGCTCTCGCTTTTGCGAAACTCTATCCCGAGCGAGTCAGCGGGTTGGGCCTGGTTTCATCGCAAGTGCTTGCTGATCCTCCTGACCGCAAGGAGGGACGCTATAAATCCGCAACGGACGTGTCAGATAATGGCATTGGGGGTGTGGTCGAAACAATGGCGCCTAAATTCACATCAAATGAACGTTTACAGGGTCTTGCGCGCGAAGCTATGGAAAGGCAACAACCTGCAGCGTTTATTGGTGCACTGAAGGCCATGGCCGAGCGGATAGATTCCACGCCTCTACTTTCGTCATTCAAATTCCCGGTGGTCATCATCCATGGTGAAGCGGATGCCCTCATTCCCATCGATCGCGCCCGCGAGGTGAAAAAAGCAGTTCCACACGCGCATCTGGTGGAATTGAATGGCGCCGGTCACATTCCGATGCTGGAAGCAAAAGAAGAGACGGCTAGGGCTTTAAAGCATCTCGCTTAAACAAAATTCCCATCATTTAATTGTGATGGGAATTTGTACACCAGAATTGGGCCAACCCTTGTTATGAACGAAAGGTCGGCTTTGGCTAAATTAGACCTATCCCTAGGATGCTGGTAATGGCTTGTTAAACGATTCACTCTTTGGTGAGTTAGGCTGGGGGTTTCCTGTCCTGTGAATGAGACGGTTGATATGCGCCACTAATACACGGCTCGGTGTGGGTTTTGTCAAATAATCATCTGCACCGGAATCGAGAACGCTGGCAATCATCGATGGATCATTGAGAGCCGAAAGTACGATAATCGGCACATCGCTGAACGCCCGCACAGCTTTGCATACTTCCCAACCATCTATTTCAGGCATCATCAGATCGAGAACAACAAGATCTGGCTGATTTTCACGAACAAGGTTTAGTCCTTCGGAACTGTTGTTTGTTGCAGTGACGTCAAAACCCTGTGATTTTAGAAGTAAGGAAAGCAAATCTGTCACAGCGCTATCGTCGTCAATAACAAGTATTTTAGTCGGCATAAGCACTTCCAATCTACCTATATTATCACAGATAAATGAATTTCACGACTTTGCAACAGGTTTACAGATAAAGCCTGACAAATTCATGTAATTAATCTTACTTTTATTATTTATTGTTTGTGGTAGACTTCACACAAAACATTAACAAGACCTGTGGAGGTTTAAATGAATAAATGGGTGTATCTCTTTGATGAAGTAAGAAAAGCGGAAAAATATGCCGGCTCCTGGGATGCTGTGCGTTCCCTGCTTGGGGGTAAAGGGGCAGGACTTTTCGATATGACGCGCGCCAGCGTGCCGGTCCCGCCGGGATTCACTGTCACAACTGAAGCCTGCAACGAATTCCGTAAAACAGGCAAATTCCCTACTGGAATGTGGGACCAGGTACTGGCAGCGATGAAATCGACTGAAAGGCAGACAGGCAAAAAGTTCGGCAATGCGAAAAATCCCCTGCTGGTGTCTTGTCGTTCAGGTGCAAAATTCTCCATGCCCGGCATGATGAATACAATCCTCAACATTGGCTTGAATGATGAAGTCGTCGAGGGCATGATCAAGCTGACCCAGAATCCGCGCTTCGTTTGGGATTTGTACCGCCGCCTTATTGAAATGTTTGGCACGACAGTGTTTAATCTTGATGACGAAGTCTTCGAACACCCGATGGCCGAATATAAAGAGAGAATGGGCTATAAAGTAGACACGGACATGACCGCGGAAGACTGGCAGGAATTGACTTCCATTTTCAAAGAGGTCTTTAAGAAGAATGTCGGTTTCGATTTCCCTCAAGATGTTTACAAACAACTTGAGCTTGCCATCAAGGCAGTTTTTGAATCATGGAATGGCAAACGCGCTGTCGCATATCGGAATAAGGAAGGTATTTCACATGATCTTGGCACAGCGGTCAATATTGTAACAATGGTCTTCGGAAACATGGGCGATGATTCAGGCACAGGTGTGGCATTTACACGCAACCCATCCACCGGCGAGAAGAAAATGATGGGTGATTATCTGCTCAACGCGCAAGGGGAAGACGTTGTCGCAGGTATCCGCAATGCAGACCCAATCGAGAACCTTAAAAGCCAGATGCCCAAAGCCTATAAGGAATTCATGGACATCACGAGCAAACTCGAAAAGCATTACAAGGATATGCAGGATGTCGAATTCACGATCGAACGCGGCAAGTTGTGGATGCTGCAAACGCGCAGCGGCAAACGGACGGCCAAGTCCGCTGTGAAGATCGCGGTGGATATGGCAAACGAGGGACTGATCACCAAAGAACAGGCAGTACTACGCGTAACTCCAGATAATGTAGATGCGCTTCTCCATCCACAATTCGATGAAGTCGCAATGAGCGACGCAGAAAAGAATGGCACGTTCCTTGCCAAAGGCGTGAATGCATCACCTGGTGCGGCAGTCGGGCAAGTGTATTTTGATGCGGACACCGCGGAAAAAATGGCGAAGGATGAAAAGCAGGATACGATCATGGTGCGCCCGTTTACAAAGCCTGATGACGTGCATGGCATGATCGCATCGAAAGGTGTGCTAACAAGTGAAGGCGGTGCGACATCCCATGCAGCTGTCGTGGCCCGCCAGTTCGGCATTCCATGCGTGGTCGGCGCTTCGGCCATCAAGATCAATCTTGAGAAACGTGTCATGATGGTTGGGGAAGCAGTCGTTAAAGAAGGCGAATGGATTTCTGTGGATGGCACTACTGGGAAAGTGTTCGTTGGAAAAATGCCTACCATTTCTCCCTCGCTGGAAGAACAGACTGAGTTATTGACACTTCTCAATTGGGCTGATGAGATGTGTGCGCGCAAAGATGTCCGTGAAGCACCTGCCAAAGGCTGGCCTACACGCGGTTTGCAGGTATGGGCCAATGCGGATTATCCGAAGGATGCACAACGCGCCCGCTCGTACGGCGCAGTGGGAATTGGTTTGTGCCGGACTGAGCACATGTTCTTTGAGCCCGAACGTTTACCAATCGTACAGGACATGATTCTCTCCGGAACGAGTGAAGGTCGCACCGCAGCGCTTAACAAACTTCTCCCCTACCAGCGGAAGGACTTCGATGGTCTCTTTGAGGCGATGGATGGCTACCCGGTGATCATCCGTTTGATCGACCCGCCACTGCATGAGTTCATGCCAGACGAGGAAAAGCTCCTAGAAGAGGTGATTACCATGCGTGTGAAAGGCGAATCGGATGGGTTGAAAGAAAAGGAAGAGTTACTCAGCGCCATCAAAGGGATGCACGAATCAAACCCGATGATGGGTATGCGCGGCGTACGATTGAGCATATCCATGCCGGAGATCGTTGAGATGCAGGTACGCGCCATCTTCGAAGCCGCAGCGGATTGTACATTGCGCGGCATCGTCGTCAAACCCGAAGTGATGATTCCCCTAACCGGCACAGTGAAGGAACTTGAATGGATCCAACCGCGGCTGGAGAGGATTGCCGCAGCGGTAATGGATGAAAAGAAGGTCCAGTTTGAATACAAATTCGGCACGATGATCGAGATCCCACGTGCTGCAGTGACCGCCGCGGAAGTGGCAGGACATGCCCAGTTCTTCTCTTTCGGAACAAACGATCTCACACAAATGACCTACGGTTACTCGCGTGACGATGCAGAACGCAACTTCCTGATCACTTATCAGGAACAGGGCATTCTTGAAACGAATCCCTTCCAGACAATCGACCGTGGTGGCGTAGGTAAACTCATGGATTGGGCAATCACTGAAGGCCGCAAGACCCGACCTAATCTTGAGGTTGGCATCTGTGGTGAACACGGTGGCGACCCGAATTCCATCGAATGGTGCCACCTCATCGGCAATAATTACGTTTCGTGCTCACCATTCCGCGTGCCGATCGCGCGTCTCGCCGCGGCGCATTCTGCTTTGAAGCATCGCCCGCAGAAAAAGACCAATATGGCAAATAGGAAAGCTAGGGCAAACGGCAGAGCTTCAAAGGCAAAGCCGAAAACCGCCAAGAAGAAGTAATAAATAAGCAAACAGGGACGCACTTTGAAAGTGCGTCCCTGTTCTTTTGAGAACAATATTACGCTTATCGAACCCGGATGACCTGTCCAGCATAGATCAAGTTTGCGTTCCAAATGTTCGGGTTGAGCGCCAGCAGCGCATCAACGGTCGTTCCAAATTTGTTGGCAATGATCCGGAGGGTATCACCTTTCTGAACCTGGTAAGTCGAGACATCCGCCGGGATCGTGATCGCCTGTCCAACGTAGATCAGGTTTGGGTTGGCAATCTGCGGGTTGACCTTGAGGATCGCATCCACAGTCGTGTTGAACTTTGCGGCGATCTTGCGCAAGGTATCACCGCGCTGGGCATAATATGTCTGTCCACTAGGCGGAGGAGGATTGTTCGGCGGAGGTGTCACCGGCCCAGAATACACCTTTAATCGCTGGCCTTCGTAGATCACGTTGGCATTTGTGATGTCCGGGTTCGCCGCAAGCAAGGCATCCACTGTCGTGCCAAATCGGCTTGCCAGAGATCTCAGCGTATCGCCGCGTGCCACGATATAGATAAAGTAGCCTCCATCTGTACCCAGAATGGCACCGGGCAGTTGCAGGACCTGGCCCGGAAAGATAAGGCTGCCCGAGCCAATCTCAGGGTTCGCCCGTCGCAGAGCCGACACGGTCGTCCCACAGCGATTGGCGATCTTCAGCAGGGTATCGCCACTGACAACAGTCACGCTAGTGCCGCAGCCAGCCGCGAACGCAGAGCTGGTGGATGCAAACGAAGCCAGCAAGACTGCTACAAGGACAAATAATTGAAAAAACTTTCTGGTATTCATCGAAATCTCCTTCTTTCTAATTCTTGAATTAGGATGAATTTCGATGCGGGAAAGTTCCCGAAGTACTGCGTCCCCCTACCAATTTCCTATCCTTTTATTTTAAAACCCTGCGGCACTTCCGCATACACGCCGCGCATATCATCGGGTAGTGCTTGTGCCAGCGTGAACATTAACCGATCAGTCAACGCAAGCGGATTTTCATTTGGCTTGTGAAGAAGAGGCGGCAGCAATGTGATCTGGACGCGTGTGCGGTGTGGGAACCGTTTAAAGAACTGATCTGACCCAATAATTGCCATTGGCAGAATGGGACAATCCGCTTCTATCGCCAATCGAGCGGATCCCGTTTTAGCGACCTTCAGCCCCCTCCCTTTCGAGCGCGTTCCCTCGGGGAACATACCAAGCGTTTGTCCATGCGCAAGGATTTTTGCAGCGTGACGCATTGCCCATTGATCCTTCTCGCCGCGGTTGACAGGAAAGCCGCTTAAATTACGGAGTACCAGATCCATCAAAGGATTTTTGAATAACTCGGCTTTCCCCATGAAGAAGATCGGGCGCGGCAGAGCAAACTGCATTGGAAAGACGTCAAAATTGGTCACGTGATTTGCCGCCAGGACGACAGGTCCCTCTCGCGGAAAATGTTCAAGACCTTTCACATCCATTTCCATTACGAACGAGAATAGCGAACGCACGAGCGCGATCAACGTCCGTCGCTGCGGCGTATCGGCGAAGTAAAACTTCTTTTTATCTCGGGGATCAGGCTTGCCCTGAGCTGAGCCGAAGGGTTCGGGGGTCGCGAGAGGCATTGAGTCCATAAAGAGTTGGGCAATGAAAGTGGATTATACTTGCAATCACAATAACACCTGGAGAATGAAATGGACACCATCATAGAAAGTATCTCTGCACTTGAAATCCTAGATTCGCGCGGCAACCCGACAGTCGAAGTGGAAGTCACATTAGCTGACGGTTCGTGGGGACGTGCGGCTGTGCCCTCGGGCGCATCTACTGGCGAGCACGAAGCGCTCGAAATGCGCGACGGTGATAAGAAGCGCTATCTTGGCAAAGGAGTGTCGAAAGCTGTTGCCAACGTCAACGGCGTGATCTCGGAGGCCCTTTTCGGCTGGGACGCGGCGGAACAAAAAGCGATCGACTCAGAATTGCTCGCACTCGATGGAACGCCGAACAAATCAAAGCTTGGGGCGAACGCGATCCTGGGGGTGAGCCTGGCAGTGGCAAAGGCAGCGGCGAATTCGTTCGGACTGCCCTTGTATCGTTATCTCGGTGGGGTTTATGCACATGTCCTGCCCGTGCCGATGTTGAACATCCTGAATGGCGGTGTACATACCGCCTGGCAATCCACGGATATGCAGGAGTTCATGGTCATGCCGTTTGGAGCACCGTCATTTGCAGAGGGCCTACGCTGGGGTGCAGAAATTTACCACTCATTGAAATCGGTGTTGAAGGAAAAAGGATATGCAACCCTGGTCGGCGACGAAGGCGGCTATGCGCCCGCATTGAAAGCTAACAACGAAGCGATTGAAGTCATCCTCGCAGCGATCGAAAAAGCGGGATACAAGGCTGGGCGTGGCAAAGACGTTGCCCTCGCCCTCGATCCCGCGGCTTCTGAACTCTATGAAGAGGATTCGAAAACCTACAATCTTCGCAAAGAAGGGAAGAAATTAACTGGCGAGCAAATGGTTGAATTCTGGGCCAAGTGGGTCAATGACTATCCGATTGTTTCCATCGAAGACGGTCTCGCTCAGGATGATTGGGATTCATGGAAGTCAATGGTGAATACACTTGGCGATAAAGTACAAATCGTTGGCGACGACCTACTGGTAACAAATCCCGAACGTGTGCGCAAAGCGATCAAAGAAAATGCGGCAAATGCATTGCTGGTGAAGGTGAACCAGATCGGCTCTCTCACGGAAACCATCGAGGCCGTGGAGACCTGCCAGCGCGCGGGCTGGAGAGCAGTCACATCGCATCGCTCCGGCGAAACCGAAGACGCGACAATTGCGGACCTGTCTGTTGCGCTCAACTCAGGCCAGATCAAGACAGGAGCGCCCGCGCGTTCAGACCGCGTTGCGAAGTACAATCAACTCCTTCGCATCGAAGCAGAACTTGGTGATACTGCCCAATATGCAGGTTGGGACGCACTCAAGTCGTGATTCACGAAACGAAAAAGGACGGGTTGATGCCCGTCCTTTATTATTAAATCTTGTTTGCATAATTTTCTGCAAAAAGCGCAGGCGTTCCACCTGTGTGCCAGAACAAAACGGTCTCATCCTTCCTGAAAAATCCTTTGCGAATCAAATCAATCATCCCGGCCGCGGCACGACCCGTGTAAACGGGATCGAGTAATAAGCCCTCCATCTTCGCAAAAAGAAGAACCGCCTGGCGCTCCACGTCGGTCAATACGCCGTAGCCTGCCTTGCAATACTCTTCGCTCGCCAGGACATCATCGCCGGTAAAGTCGATTCTCTTTCCAAGCTTTTCACTGGCATCTGATGCCAACGCTGAAACACGGGTCTTTAACCATTCTTCCGGCTCATCAATGCTGATTCCCAATACTTTCCCTTTATAATCAAACAGGCGCTGACCAAGGACAAGCCCGGCATGTGTTCCTCCTGATGATGTACCAAATAGGATCCAATCCGCATCGACATTTTGCTCCATAAATTCTTTCATCGCAAACGCGTATCCCAGAGCACCGGTTGGGCTTGAGCCGCCGTAGGTAACAAGATAAGGTTTCTTCCCTGCACCAAGAGCTTTAGCATAGGTCTCCTGCAAAACCTGGTCTCGATAGGCGCGATCTTTTATCGTGATGATCTCCGCACCGAACAATTGGTCAAGCAATAAATTCGCCGAGGGGTGTTCAGGCATCTCACCGTTTAGCACGAGCGTACAATCAAAACCAAAACGCGCCGCGGCTGCGGCTGTCTGACGGCAATGGTTGGATTGCAATGCCCCGCCTGAGATCAACATCTTCGCCTCCTGCTCACGCGCCTCCGCCACGAGAAATTCCAATTTGCGAGTCTTATTACCACCGAAGGCAAGACCTGTCTGATCGTCCCGTTTGACCAAAATTCTTGGCCCACCCAGTTTCTCAGAAAGGCGCGGGAGTTCTTCAATCGGCGTGGGCAAATGGGCGAACTTCAAACGAGAGATTTCTTTCATGTCTATGCTCCTAATTGTTGTTTCGTTCTCGTTTTCCCGCGCGAGCGCATTACATCCAATACACGCGGGATGATTTCTGAATACAGCTTATACCAGACCGGATTCGGCGTGAAGTCCCAGGCGCCCAGAGTGCGAACCACTTTTCCACCAAGTCCCTCCTTGAAGCGATACACGCCCCACATTGAATCACTTTCATCGAACACATCGGGCGCGCCCCACAGATCGTACATACTACAACCCTTCGCCTTTGCATGTTTCATCGCTTCCCATTGCAGTAAATAGCTCGGCATCTTTTCACGATGCATACTGCTCGACATTCCATAGACATAATACGCACGTCCAGCAAAATAAAAGACAAAGATCGCGGCGACGGGTTCGTTTTTCACCTCTGCAATAAGAGGCTCGGCATACGGCATCGATAACCGGTCATTGAAATTTAGAGATTGGAGATTAGAGATGGAGGACGGTGCATTTGCCATGAATGTCCTCCAAACCGTTTTGTAATAGTCTGCATCGCGAATCACAAACCCATCGCGAACAGATGTTTCAGCATACATCCTGTAAAGCATCGCAAAATCTTTTTGTGTGCCTATACGCAACCTGACGCCTTTTTTCTCTGCCAGGCGGATGTTGTAACGAGACTTCTGCTTCATGCGCGCCAGCATTTCTTGTTCAGATGGCTTCAAGTCAATAAGGACTGTATTCTTGAACTGGATTTGATCGGATGACAATTTCCATCCCCTCCCCTTCAACTCGGACATCACTGCCTGTCCACC
>DASWKT010000177.1:0-2992 GCA_036396515.1 Anaerolineales bacterium
ATTTTCCTAATTTTGCACTTAGGTTAGGGAGGCTTTATCTTGACGAACAGTCTATCCTTCGCAACGCGCGCGATATCTCCCATATCCAGAGCTTTATTCTCAACGCGAATTCCTAACGACCCCGCGGCCATTGGCACGTGCTGAATATAATCAACCATGCGCGTCTCGACAGCCTGTGCATCTAGTACATCTTGGCATAAACAAATGGTGAGTTTGGTGAAAATGGAGTAGGATAAGAAGAAACGAGAATAGGGAAGAGAACGCATGCCAACTCCAAAAGCACAAGTGATAAAGTTGTCTGAAAAAGAGCAGCAGGCACTAGAAAAACTGGTGAGTAAACATCAGACAGGCCAACAAATGGCATTACGCGCACGGATTATTCTGGCGGCCAGTTCAGGTCAAACCAATACTGCGATAGCGCAAAAGTACGCAGTCAAGCATGATACGGTGAAGTTGTGGCGGAATCGCTGGGTCAAGTTACAAGACCTCTCGTTGGATGATTTGAGTGTAGAACAACGCTTGGCGGATGCGCCTCGACCGGGAGCCCCCAGTCGAATTACAACTGATCAGCGCTGCCGAATTGAGGCGTTGGCCTGTGAGAAACCTGAAAAGGCAGGCAGACCGATTAGCCAGTGGACTGCGCGCGAAATCGCCGATGAAGTGATGGAGCGCAAAATCGTTACGAAAATCTCGGGTCGCCATGCCGCCCGGCTTTTAAAAATACGCTGATCTCAAGCCCCATTTGAGTCGCTATTGGCTGACCCCGGCCTACGAAGCCGATTTTGATGACAAAATTGCCGATATTAACGGCGTGTATGAACAAGCTCCTGAAAGGGCAAAACAGGGCCAACGCACTGAATGCGTAGATGAAATGACCGGTGTGCAAGCCTTAGAACGCAAACATCCTGGGTTGCCCTTATGGCCAGGCAAAGTAGAGCGAATAGAGTTCGAATATAAGCGGCATGGCACTTTGTCTTTTATCTGCAACTTTGATGTTGCGTTTGGAGAACTGGCGGCTTGTACAGCCAGCAAAACACGCAACGAAAAGGATTTTGTCGAGCATATCAAGCGCCGTGTCGATTCAGACCCACTGACCCGGAAATGGGACTTTGTTAGCGATAATCTCAACACCCATATGTCTGCGTCGCTGGTCTCCTACGTTGCAGAAGAGTCAGACATTGCTATGGATCTGGGCGTGAAAGGCAAATCCGGCATTTTGAAATCCAAAGCTTCGCGGGCTGCCTTTTTGAGCGACCCAACCCATCGCATCGTTTTTCATTACACACCCAAACATGCTTCCTGGATGAACCAAATCGAAATTTGGTTCAGTATCCTGGTTCGAAAAGTCATCAAGCGTGGCAACTTCATTTCCACCGACGACTTGAAACGCAAGGTCCTGGCTTTTATCCAATACTACAACCGCACCATGGCGAAACCGTTCAAATGGACTTATCAAGGGAAGGCCCTCCTTGCATAACTTTCCCGTTATTTACGCCTAGGTGTACTAGCCTAATATTTATCTCTCTTCAAACCCATGCCCCTTGAACTTCAACGTATTACAGTTCTCATTGACAATCCTAATCCGATCCTCAGGGATACCATTTGGAACTTCGACGTTGATTTCCAGTGTGATGGTTGCCTTTGCACCGACAAGGCTTGTTAAATGAGATAGCACTTCATCCGCGATGCGGCTTGCATCTCGTCCCATTCGCGTGGGATCAAGTTCGACTGTTCCGTGATAGCGAGTAATCAAGGTAGGAGGCAAAGTGACTGCTTCACCAGTTGACGGATCCTTTATATTGCCTGGCTGATTACTTGGCTGAGTAATATATGCCAGTCGTTCTTCTTCGGTTACTTCCTTATCGCGTTGCTTTTGAGCAACATCTGGCTTGACCAGCACACTCACATTATCAATTGCGATGGATGGATTTGCACCTGTAATCAAACCGACATAATATCCATCATCGCGGACAGCAGATGCGTAAGCAAAGAAATCCTTCCACGTCAGTGAACCAACACCCTCACGGATTGCGCCGATCAAAACTTGTTCATCTCTCAGCCGCGGCAGGTAGATGTATTGCGCGAGATATTCCCACACTTCTTTGACTCTGATATGGCTTTTTTCTTTCCATAGCCATTTGTCCAATTCCATGCGGAGCAGAGCGGCGGACCAGTTGGTAATCATGCTTTGATCAGCGATTAGTTTTTTGGATGCACGGCCAATCAGGTTATCTCCCTGTAGTTTTGTGGACTGCCACTCAATGGAACTCGTGCCTTCCTGTGCGGGGACAAGTAAATGGCAGAAGGTTTCCTTCATGCGCTCATTGATGGTGTCTTCGTTGCTTTGAATTTGTTTTTTGACCTGGCGTTCTGTGACGGGATCAAGATTCAATTGTTCTTTTTCTTCTTCAATGGATGTCCATGCCTTCCACAAACGGACAGCTTCCTGCAACTCGGTCAACCGTTCAGCATCGGCGGCAAGGAAGATGAGCATATTGCGATAGAGGCGCGGGCTGTTGCCGCGATGTTCCAAAATCTCCTGGGCGGCTTCAATGGCTTTGCTATCGGATTGCCTTACGCGATGAGAATATTTGGGATTCAGGATAACCAAACGGCAGGACATTTCATCGGGGACATCACTGCTATCAGAGGGAACTGTATGAACGGCGGTAAATTCTCCTCGATCGCGGCGAGTGATCTCGCGCACGCGGCGGATGATCTCATCTTCCACCAATTCAGGCTTGCGTTCGTAGATGGCGGCGCGATCTGCGGCGGTACGGTTGATGGTGATATGCGTATCGAACCAATAACGCGACCCATCCGAATATAAATAACTGAGTTGTTCAGAGAGACGCCGCAAGGCATCACCAAAAGTTGCGATAGTCTCCCCAGGCTGGGCGCAACCTAACTTCACGCGTACTTCTTCCAGGCCACGAATGCGTTGACCTGCGCTGGTGGGTGCACTGCCCATGAATACCGTGCGCGCCACGCG
>DASWKT010000178.1:0-3876 GCA_036396515.1 Anaerolineales bacterium
CGCTTCATTGACAGCGAAGCAGAATTTTTATTTGTGCCCAGGAATCAGGTTGATGAGGTCGCGAAAGAAACCGGCGCGATCCCCTTTGATGCGCCAGGCGTGGAGCTCGGTCATCATGAGGGTCGCTGTTCCTTTGAGTCAATCCTTCTAAAATATGACCTGAAAGATGCTGGTCTGCTGCGACTGGCGAAGATCGTCCATGCCGCGGATGTTGCTGAAGACATCGATACTGATCCGATTGGGCGTGGACTCGAAGCGATCGCTTCAGGTTATAGTTTGCGATTCCCAGAAGATATGGAAAATCTCGAACACCAATTTGAAGTCTATGACGCGCTATATGCGTGGTGCCGATTGCAGGTCGTAAAGACATAGGGGCGGACAGCCGTCCGCCCCTACAAAATATGGACATTGCGCTCCTCTTCTCTACGCGCATCATCCGCCTGTTCTGTTACGGATTCCTGTCCGTTATACTGGCGTTGTATCTGTCTGAAGCAGGCCTAACGGAAGGACAGATCGGGTTATTGCTCACGCTCACTCTGGTCGGTGACGCGCTGATCTCGTTGTGGCTGACCACCTCCGCAGACCGGTTTGGCAGGAAACGCACATTGATCCTGGGTGCGCTTTTGATGGCGGGAGCAGGCATCGCCTTTATTCTGACGCGGAACGTCGTCCTGTTAATTGCCGCAGCCATCCTCGGAGTCATCAGCCCAAGCGGGAACGAGATTGGCCCATTTCTATCCGTTGAACAGGCGGGCCTGACACAACTCATCCCCAATGAAAAACGAACGCAGTTCTTCGCATGGTATAACCTTGTCGGCTCCTTTGCCACGGCCACCGGCGCGCTGACAGGCGGCTGGCTGGCGCAAGGCTTGCAGAATAATGGGTGGGCTGCGCTCGAAGCCTATCGGGTGGTATTGATGGGATACGCCCTGGGTGGGTTTCTTCTTCTCTTGTTATTTTTGAATCTGAGCCTATCTGTTGAAGTCGGAACAACAGGACAGGAGACGATCAAGCGCGTACTTGGCTTACACCGCTCTCGCGCTGTTGTCTTCAAGCTCAGTTCTTTGTTCGCCCTGGACGCGTTCGCAGGCGGCCTGCTTGTGCAAAGTATGTTTGCCTATTGGTTCCACGTTCGCTTCGGGGTTGAGTCGGGGACACTGGGCAGTATTTTCTTCGGTGCAAACATTCTGGCGGGCATTTCAGCTTTGCTCGCCATTCGGCTTGCAAACAAAATCGGTTTGATCAACACGATGGTCTTTACACACATCCCCTCGAACATTTTGCTAATTCTGGTCCCACTGATGCCTACTCTGCCGCTCGCGATCGGGATTCTGCTTCTGCGCTTCAGCATCTCGCAAATGGATGTGCCCACGCGTCAATCGTACACCATGGCAGTGGTGTCCCCAGACGAGCGCTCCGCCGCTTCGGGCATCACCGCCATCGCGCGTTCTGTGGGTGCCTCGGTCTCCCCCGCGCTCACGGGGCTGCTCTTCAGCGTGCCCCTATTATTTAATGTGCCATTCTTTTTATCCGGAGGGTTGAAAATTATTTATGACCTGCTTCTATACCGCGAGTTCCGTGCTGTGAAACCACCCGAGGAAGCGTAAGGGCGGGGTAGTCCCGCCCCTACACCGAAAGATCTTTCATGTCCAAAAAAGCCTCCACAACGCGCGGATCGAAATGCTTACCGGAATCGACTTTAATCCGCTGGCGCACTTCATCATGTGGAAGTGCTTGACGGTAGGGACGGTCTGAGGTCAACGCGTCCCACACATCGATCACCGCAAAGATGCGCGCATCGAAGGGAATTTCTTCTTTTTTCAGGCCCAGTGGGTAACCTGTACCATCCCATTTTTCGTGATGACAATAAGGAATATTAATCGCGGGCAATAGGAATTCAATCGGGCGGAGCAGTTTATAGGCGATGGTGGGATGTTCCTGGATGAGGGCGCGTTCTTCGTCGGTCAGTGCGCCCTGCTTGAGCAAAATCCCATCGGGTATCGCCATCTTGCCGATATCGTGCAAGAGCGCCCCGCGCCGGATGTGCAGCAACTGATCACCCTCAACACCCATGACTCGAGCAAGTCGTTCTGTCAAAATGGTCACACGCTGGGTATGTCCTTCTGTTTCCTTATCACGCAAATCGAGCGCGTGCACCCAGCCGTTCAACGTGGCTTCGTAAGCGATCTTCAACTCCAGGTTCGCCGCTTCCAATTTGAAGTTCGTTTTTTCGAGTTCACGGTTGCTCCGCTGCAAATCTTCAAACAGCCGTGCGTTGTCAATCGCCACAGCGGCCTGATCGGCGAAGGCGGTGATCAAACTGAGATCACTTTCCTGAAAGATACCCGCATGTGCGCGATTGTCAACATAGAGCACGCCGATCAACTTGTTTTTGAGTCTTAGCGGAGCACAAAGTATCGAGCGGAGTTGATAGGCCGCCACACTCATCTGATTTTCAAAACGCGGGTCTGCCTGCGCATTTGTAGTCAAGACGGGTTCACATGAGGCTGCCACTCTTCCCACGATCGTCTTGCTGACTCTAAAAGCATCCCCATCAAGATTGATATGATCTATGCCGCGCGCGATTCGGATCGACAACTCTCCATTGGAATCGCGCAACATCAGGAAGCCGCGCTCGGCACGCATCAAGGAAATCAGTGTATCCATCACCTCTTCGAGCACCCGGTTCAGACCCAGGGATGAGTTGATTGCGCGCCCCACACCCATCAGCGCGCCCAGCTGACTTTGCCGAACGTTTAGCTGATCACCAATGTTTTGCTCCAGATCTCCAAGGGATTGGGAGACACGGGTGATATCCTGAATGACAGTTGAAACAGTCGGGTTGCCCATGCCAGAAAGCCTGCCTACAGTCCGTATGAGAAGAGTATTCAACTGCTGGAATTGTCGTTGAATTGATTGCATGTTAGGTGGTTGTTTGATCATTTCAGCTCTCCTTGACAAGCCTTGCGGCCCTTCACCATACACTCCTGCCTGCTGGTTTCCACGATGCTATACCTCTACACGCAGTTATAATCGGCACATGGATATTCCCATCTACCTCGCCCGCATCGATTACAGCGGGCATGTAAAACCAGACGTTCAAACTCTCCGGGGGTTACAGTTTGCTCACCTGCTGCATGTACCCTTTGAGAATCTGGATATCGGGTTGAATCGTCCTATCCAGTTGAGAGAGGAGGCCCTATGGAACAAGATCGTCATTCAAAAGCGCGGCGGGTTTTGCTACGAGCTCAACGGTCTCTTCGCCAGACTGTTACTTGAGATTGGTTTTGATGTAACGTATCTCAATGCTCGAGTCTTTAACCGCGAAGGAGAACTTGGTATTGATTACGATCATCTGGCACTGCTTGTGAAAATTCCAGGTCAATCCGAGCGCTGGCTGGCAGATGTTGGCTTTGGGGATTCATTTAACGAGCCGTTGAATTTTGAAGATCGCGGAGAGCAGGCGCAAGGCTTGCGGACGTACCGAGTGGAGCAGACACTGGGTGGATATATCACCTGGCAGACGAACTACGATGGATCGTGGGAGCGCCAATATTTCTTTAACCTCCAGCCTCACAACTTCCCCGCTGACTATGAAGCTGCCTGTCTGTATCACCAGACATCACCTGAATCGAGCTTCACGCGCGGAAGTATTATCAGCAGGGCGACACCGGATGGACGCGTCTCGCTTGAAGATGGGCGACTCATCCTGACAAGGCATGGCCTACGTGAAGTGCGACCGATTGCGAGCCAAGATGAATACCCTGCTCTATTGAACGAGTATTTTGG
Organism: Anaerolineales bacterium; assembly: GCA_036396515.1. Taxonomy (GTDB): domain Bacteria; phylum Chloroflexota; class Anaerolineae; order Anaerolineales; family Villigracilaceae; genus Defluviilinea. Next base: position 3,790 of record DASWKT010000178.1, read on the forward strand.
AGTTGTCTTGTAAAAAAAAAGAACTCGGAGATTTTGGAAATCTCCGAGTTCTGGATTCAGCGTATCTTAAACATCTGCATTAGCTTC
>DASWKT010000179.1:0-4438 GCA_036396515.1 Anaerolineales bacterium
GCAATCTGCTCCGTAGCTTTCCATGAGCAGGGCCTGTTCGGCCAGAAACTCAGGAGGGCGCATGTGAGACATCATCAAAAAACCAACGGCCTCGAGCCCCATCTCCTTCGCCATGCCGAAGTGTTGCTGTGAGATGTCTGCCTCCGTGCATTGGGTGGCAATGCGCACGACTTGTATGCCGCGCGCAATGGCATCTTTTAGTTCCTTGCGTGTGCCGATACCCGGCAAAAGTAGCGCGGCAATCCTGGCTTTCGTTACAGCGTTGCACGCCTCTTCGATGAGATCCATCTCATTCGTGAGCGAGAAGCCATATTGGATTGAAGAGCCGGCCAGCCCATCCCCGTGCGTTACCTCAAGGACCGGCACCCCGGCTTTATCGAGAGCTTGAGCAACATTTCTGACCTGCTCACGGGTAAATTGATGTCTCATTGCATGAGAACCATCTCGAAGTGTTGTATCGGTAAGGCGTGGCGCTTTCATCGTTTATCTTCCTGACTAAGAATATGCCGGGCGAAAACTTCTCCCACTTGCCGCGCCGAGGCAGTCATGATATCGAGATTGCCTGCGTAGGAGGGGAGGAAGTCACCTGCCCCGGTTACTTCCAGAAGCATGGCGATCAGGGTTCTTCGGCCATCTGGAGTGTCGCGGACCTCAAAGACCGGTTCATTTCGTAGACGATAGCCTGGTACGTAGGCCTGAACGGCCGTGAGCATCTCTTCAACGGAAGAGACGATGGCTTTGCGGTCCACCTGCTCTGATGCCAAAAGAAGATAGATCGTATTGCGCATCAGGATGGGAGGGTCAGCCGGGTTGAGGATGATGATGGCCTTGCCCTGTTTTGCACCGCCGATCACTTCAACGCCGCGCGCCGTTGTGAAGGTGAATTCATCAATATTTTGACGGGTGCCGGGCCCGGCCGACAGGCTGGCAATCGTGCTGACCATCTCGGCATACGGGACCGCCGTGACGCGCGCGACGGCATAGACGAGCGGGATGGTGGCCTGCCCGCCGCAGGTGATCAGGTTGACGTTCTGCTCATCCATGTGCGCGCCCAGGTTGACAGGGGGGATCACGAACGGTCCGCGCGCGGCAGGCGTCAGGTCGATGGCGATCCGTCCGGCCTCCCGCAATTGCTTTGCATGGCGGACATGAGCATGGGCGCTGGTCGCATCAAAGATGATCCGGATGTCCGGGTCATCGAGGATGGGCTGGATACCGTCATGACTGGCGTTGATCCCCAGTGAGCGCGCCCGCGCCAACCCCTCGGATTGCGGCTCGATGCCGGTGAGCAGGGCGAGCTCCATGTGACCGGGCTGGCGCAGGATCTTGAACATCAGATCACTGCCGATGTTGCCGGAGCCAAGAATGGCAACCTTGACCTTGCTGTTAGAAGAGACGTCCATGATCATGAAGAACCATAATATCCGAGGCGTTTCGAAATGGTTTTTGCGGCGCGCATCACGCCTTCGCGAAATTCCGTCTGCGAACGTTTGAATCGGTAAGCCGGTATCGACATGCTGATGGCGGCGATCACCTGACCCGTGTAGTTATGGATGGGTGCGGCGACGCAGCACAGGTCGGGCAGGATTTCCTCCATGTCGTACGCGAACCCTTGCTTACGGATCTTGATCAGATTTTGCAGGAGTTCTTCCGGATCTGTGATGGTGTTTTCAGTGAAGCGCGGCAGGCCCGCGATCTGGATGATGCGCTTCACTTCCTGCTCGGAACTGTAAGCCAGCAAGACTTTTCCAAGAGCGGAGCAATGCGCGTATAAACGGGCGCCCAGAGAAGTCAGCTCCACCCGGACGGCCTGCCTGCCTTCGAGTTTATCCACGTAAACAGCCTGTGTATCATCCAATACGGCAAGATGGATCGTTTCCTGGTATTGCGTTGCCAGGTCTTCCATCACCGGGTGCGCCTCTTTGCGAAGCTCCGTCGTCGCCAGCAGGGTCTCGCTCAATGTGACCAACCGCCATCCGAGGCGGTAGCGGTTCTCTTCCGTCTTGTTCAAAAAGCCTAATTTGGCAAGGGAGGCCATCAAATCGTGCGTACTCGATTTTGCCATTTTGAGCTGCGCGGCCACTTCGCGCACGCCCCACTCTGCGTGGTCGCGGTCAAAGAGCGCCAATAATTCGCCTGCTTTTTGGATGGTTTGCAACATATTGGATTAACTGGATTCCCGGGAGGCCTTGGCAATGCCTTGCAGGATCTCAGCTCCCAAATTTGCGGCCGAAAGGCCTCGGAACAGAAAGACCAGGTTGACAACCGCGGACAATTCCTCAAACGTTGCACCCGCGCGATAAGCAGCCAGGGCATGGAGCTTGGCCGCGTCCTGCAGGTTGGTCAGTAAGATGGCGAACAACATCAATTGGGATGTTTTGGTATCGAAACAATCGGGATACATGCAATGACGCCGCAGTTCCTCCTGCATGGCAAGCAGTTCGGGGTCCACGCGGGCGAGCAGATCCGTGCGGGCCTGGATGCGCGGCGGGACAAAGCCGAGCAGTTCGATGTAAGCGCCGCGATATTCTTCTACTTGTTCATCAGGGATTTGTCGTTCGGGGAGAGCAGCAAACGAGGAAGGTTCGGACATAACGCCTCCAGTTCATGAGTAGTATGGCACAAGCCAGGAACATAGACAAGGGCCTTGTCCGATTATATCGGACACTCTGCTGTCCTGATCATAGAGACCTCGGTCCTCCCAAGTTGATGCCGGGATAAGATCCTCAGCTCCAGGGTTGTATGAGGAAGTCGCGTAACGAACCCCCGGCACGGCGGAGGTAACCTACGGACCAGGGGAACTAAATTAAAGAGCGGGGGAATTAGATTAAACGGCCTGGTAACTAAATCAAATAGCATGGTAATTAGGTTAAATGGCCTCGTAACTAAATTAAACGGCGTAGTAATTAGATTAAACGCCCTGGTAACTAAGTTAAACGGCCTGGTAATCAAATTAAATGGCACGGTAATTAGATTAAATGCCTCGGTAACTAGATTAAACTGGCTGGTAACTAAATTAAACAGCGGGGTAACGAAATCATGGAGCAGGAGAACTGAATGTAGACCTTGCTCATGGGGTGTCCGCTGCTTCTGCTTTACCTGCCGTCCCTTGCGAAGTAAGCAGAGAAGCGGTAAATCAACTATAGGGTCTACTTCTTACAGATTCCGGTACACCATTGATCGCAAATTGTTTCTTGGAGTGTGTTGCGGCCCGGACTTCTTCGACAAGTTCGGGCTGCAGCCGTTTAAGAGGGAGCAGCAGACTTCGGAAGTCTTTTCGGGGGACTTCCAGGTTTGGGGCCAATCTAGTCAGACTTCCGAAGTCTAATTCAAAACCTGTCGTGTCTTTGTACTTGCGCGGACTGGAGCCGGGCTTCCAGCGCATCGCACCGGCACAGCCGAAGGCTACGGCTTCTGACCAATGAGCCCTTCATATTTCTTGAAATCGGCTTCTGCTTGACAACAGTGCTATACTTAAAGCAGGAAAACGTTTCAATCATTTCGAAAGGAGAGAGAAATGGATGTCAAAGGACTTGCTCAGATGGGTGTTGATACGTTCAATGACCGCAGCTTTCGGGAGAAGGCCAAGGATCTGATGGATCCCAACGTTGTAATCATCGATGCCCCAACAAGTCAGGAACTACACGGACCAGACGGTTATGTCCAATACTCCGAAGGATTCATCAGCGCCATTCCCGATCTCAAGGGCACAGCAATCGAACACAAGGTGAGCGGCAACAAGGTCACCAGCCGCGTTCGGGGACAGGGCAACTTTACGGGCACGATGGTAACTCCACAAGGCAGTTTCCCGGGAAATGGCAATCCCGTCGATATAGAGTACCAGATCGAACAGGAATTCAACGATGATGGCAAGGTGGTGCGCTTTGCCGTGGACTATGACATGCAGGATTTCATGCGCCAGCTCGGCGTCTAGATCCTGCGACACAAACACAAATCCCGCACAAGATTCATCTGACGTGCGGGATTTTGTTATTCGATGACAGCTGGCGCGATCAAGGGGTAAATTTCACTTGGGAGAGCGCCACACCAGCAGAATAAATCCTTTCCGGGTTCACGATCCAGTAATTGCAGTTGCCTTGTGGAAGGTAACTGGGTCACCTCCAAATTAGATCGGCAAAGGAAATCATTATGGCTTTGTTTGTTTCAAACTTGACATGCGAGTATCGTATCAACCCTCTGGGGATTGATGTAGTTCAGCCACGCCTCAGCTGGCAATTGGAAAGCAGCCAGCGGGGAGCACGCCAAACTGCCTACCGCATCCTTGTGGCCGCGTCTGAGAGCGCCCTCTCTGAGGGTAGTGCGTTGTGGGATAGTGGCAAGCTATCATCTGATCAATCCATTCATGTTACATATAGTGGTCCAGGACTTGTATCTGGACAACGCGTTTACTGGAAAGTATTGGTCTGGGATGAGGCCG
>DASWKT010000180.1:0-5087 GCA_036396515.1 Anaerolineales bacterium
CCTGTGGAGGGAGAGGCGAACATTCACCGCCAGAAGTTAATTGCCAGCGCATTGTTTGTACAGGGCATGGTTGGGCTGGGAGTGGGCAACATTCCCCTCGTTATACAGGTCTTGAAAGAAGCCATCGCGATCTCACGCCTGACAGGCGATAAGCAGGTCCTGGGTTATAGTCTGGGAATGTATTACACTGCATCAACCTTTATCAACGCGCCCGATGGGGAAGCAGCCGCGCAGGAAGGATTACAAATATTTAGCCAGGAGGTCAATGATAGTTTTGGGCTGGGCATCGCTTATATGAACATGGCAAGGGTCTCTGCAAACAAGGGCGATGAAAGCGAAAAGGAAAGGTATTTTGGAAAACTCAGAGAAACGGTGCGTGAGATGCCCAAGTCATTTCAAGTCAGCATGTTCCTCCTGGGCATGGGCATGGACGAACGTATACGCGGAAACTACAATGCGGCGCGAAAAATTTTTGAAGATGGGTTGGAGATTTTCAGGCGTCTCCACAGCAGAAATTTCATTCTGGTCATGAGAAGCGAACTCGGCCACGTCGAACGGCAAACAGGCAACCTGACCCAGGCGAAATTGATTTACAAGGAAACCATCAAAGGCTGGCAGGACTTGGGCAATCGCTCTGCTGTGGCACACGAACTGGAGTGTTTCGGTTTTCTCGCCATCACCGATGAGGAACCACAACGCGCCGTAAAACTTTTTGGCGCGGCGGAAGCCCTGCGCGAAAGGGTCCAGTCGCCGATGACGGATTATGAACAGGTTGAATACAACCAGTCCGTAACACGTTTGCGTGCCATGCTCCCCGAAGCGGAATTCAATGCGCTCTGGGCAGAGGGACGATCCATGATAATGGACGAGGCGATTGCGTACGCCCTTAACGAGTAGATTCGGAAATTCGAAACCATCCATCCTGCTCACGCAATGTATAATCACCCTCAATGAAAGATAAAGACTACGAAAACGAGATCTTCCAATGGCGCGCGATGAAGTATGATGAACTCGTCCGCGAGAATGGCTGGCTTGCACTGGCGGGTCTGTTCTGGCTGAAAAGAGGCAGAAACCTGGTCGGTTCCAACCCGATGTGCGAAATCGCCTTGCCGGAACGCGCACCGACTTTTCTTGGAATTGTGGAAATAAAGGGAAAAACTGTCCGCTTGCAAGTGGCGCAAGGGGTGGGAGTGCAGATCAATGGTAAAGCGGCGCAAAAGGTGATTCTCAAGTCCAGCAAGGACGCGAAGCCCAGTTTCATCACCTGGGATGATATGCGCATGGTCCTGCACGAACATGCGGGCAGGTATGCCATGCGCGTCTGGGACAATCAACGGAAGGAGCGGTATTCCCTCCCGCCCCGGAAATGGTTCCCAGTTAATAAACACTTCCGTGTGAACGCGCGCTATACGCGATATCCTGATGCCGAATTATCCGACCAGCTGGATATTTTTGGCGATTTGGTGGAAGACCGGATGGATGGATTTGTCACCTTCAATTTTGAGGGAAAGAAATACAGACTGGATGTTACGGAAACGAAAGACCACAAGTTGTTTATCAAATTTAGAGACCTGACCAGCGGCAAAGAAACCTTTCCCGCGAGCCGATATTATTACACCCAGCCTGTAAGAGAGGACAGGGTAATTTTGGATTTCAATTTTTCCTATAGCCCACCCTGCGCTTTTACAGAATTTGCAACCTGCATTTTCGCACCACCGCAGAATCATCTGCCTTTCCGTGTGGAAGCGGGAGAGATTTATCGCGGCTAGCCTGTCTCAGCCTCTTGTTTTGAGAGAGGACTTTGTACCAGAATTGTACATTATCGATCTCAGCGCACAGGGATAATCCAGAGCATGGCGAACGAAGAATATGAAATGAGCGTTATCAAATGGCGGCAGGAGATGGACAACAACCTGCGCCGCGAAAACGGCTGGCTGGCCCTGGCAGGTTTGTTCTGGCTACGCAGAGGCACCAACCTGATTGGCTCTACTCCCGCTTGCGACATCCTCCTGCCCAGCCGCGCGCCCGCAAGGCTTGGCACTTTTGAATTCGATGGGGACAACGTCAGACTGAACATCGAAGCGGATCTGCGCGTCGAAGTGAATGGCGTATCAGCAAAAAGCGCCCTGCTCGATGCAGACCGGGAAGACGTACCAAGCTTTATCTCATTCAATGACATGCGGATGGTCGTCGTCCGCCGTTCAAAAGGAGTGGGAATCCGCGTCTGGGACAACACGCGCGCGGAGCGCCGTCTCTTCCCCAAGAGGCAATGGTATCCGGTTAAGAAAGAGTTTCGCATCCCTGCAACCTATACCCGTTATGAGATTATGAGGATCGTGAAGATGCCTGATATCCTTGGCGCAATCCAGGATGAGCCAATCCACGGATATGTCACGTTTGAACTCAACAGACAAAAACATGAATTGATCGTTACCGAAGAACCCCATCACCGTCTTTTCATCCAATTCATGGACTTGACCAACGGCAATCCCACCTACCCCTCTGGCCGCTATCATTACACAGACGCTTATAAAGAGGGTCAGGCATTTTTCGTGGACTTCAACAAGGCATATAACCTGCCCTGCGCCTTCACCGATTACGCCACCTGCACCTTCCCGCCTCAGGAGAATCATTTGAAGGTGGCGATTGAGGCAGGAGAGATCTACCCCAGACATCATCACTAAAAGTCAAGCTGGGATGGCAGTTGAACCGTCATCCCAGCTTCTATTTAACACAAAAGCCTGCTTATTCGAAGCCGGCTTTTTTTATTAACCGCCTGCCCAGCGTATCAATACATCTGGCACCCAGAATTGTCCATAGCCAAATATCCCTAGTACCAACGAAACAACCAGGATCGCTACGCCAAACCAGATCAAGAGACGATCTTTGAGATCGCGATCCAACACATCCAGCCATGTGCGTGGACCAACGCCAAACGCTCGCAAGTCCATTGCGTCGATGATATCTTCACTTCCGATAATCGCATGGATGGTGACAGGCACAAAGATCGGCCCCATCTTGCGAACCTGCTCGATCAATCCGCCCCTGAACTTTTCGAGTTCATAACCACGTGCCCGCTGGGCATCCATCGTCAGTTGGAAATCGCGGCCAAAGGTCGGGATGAAACGCATCGTCAGATCCATTGCATAAGCGAACTTATCAGAAAAACCCAATCCTTTAAACGTGATCCCATACAATCTCGGATCAAGTGAATATGGGATCAGGATAGTCATAATTGCCAGGCTGGATACCCGCACTAACTGACTGAGGGCATAAAAAATCCGCTCGACGGTAATATCCAGGGACGGAGTCCAGCCAAGAATCGAGAAGGAAGCTTTGAATTGACGGATGAGATGCTCCTCCTGATAATGTTCGACCCCGCCACGTCCCGTAAGAAAGGTCAAAATGGCGAAGAAGAACACAAAGCCTAGAATAAACAAAAAAGACCTGCGAATCTCATGCCATTTCACACCCGATGTGAAGAGGGCAATCAGCGCAATAATGAAAAATGGAAGCAAAAAACGCACATCCCAAAAGGTAATCGCTCCGAATAAGAAACACGCGTAGAAGATGAGCCACGCGCGCGGATCAAATTTCTGAATCAGGGAATTTGGGCGTTTACGATAACGCCAAGCGACTAGCATAATTTATCCATGTCATTGCGAGGGCGTTTTTCGCCCGAAGCAATCCCCAACTTGGCGCGGAGATTGCTTCGTCGTGGACGCTTTGCGCACCCTCCTCGCAATGACATGTATTTTCTATCTTCCGGATTGTCTCTGCACCGAGCCGTAGGCCACTACTAGCAGGGGCACAAGGATCGCGGCAAAGATCAGGTTGGGGCCGGCTGCAGGCAGGAACTCACCCACGATTGCAACGACAGGTGAGTATCCATTGATCCAGATGTCGGAAATGGCAGCAAAGCCGATGCCAAGAATATTGCCGAGCATGCCCCACGTAACTGCCGCGGCGATATCCAGATTTTGACCAAAGACAAAGCGGACAATCAGCACCAGCACGAAACCCACCAAAATCGAAATTCCCGCGAAGAGTGTAATTGGCGCATCGCCGAAGACATTGTTGGGAGGATCAAAGAACAGAGTATTGGGCTGGTTTGGGTTGAGGAAGTACATCACGGCAGCAAGCAGTGCCAGCGCGCCACCAACCCATAGCACCATGTTCAGACTTCTCTTCTTATCGCCGAAGAGGAAGGGCAAACCAGCTATGAAGCCAACCAGGCCATTGCCAATGCTCCACTGCGGGAACAAACCAAATCCGGTCAAGGCATCGCCGAAGGTGTTGCCAATCGCGCCTGTGAAGAAACCAACTACAGGCCCAAAGGCATAGCCGAAAAACATCGGAATCGCAATGGCTGGCCGCAATGCGACTTGGCTTACGGATGGAACAACAAACACTGTATTGTTAAACAACCACGAGAATACCGCGTACAGGGCCGCTCCGATCGCCATCCACACCACCTGGCGCGTGCCTACTTCCCAGGCCGCGTTATCGCGAGTGAAGTAGTAAATCAAGAAAGCGATCAGCAGGCCAACAATGACAAAGACAAAACGCAGGACTACATTCTCGCCTGCCTGGAATCGCTCGTTGACGCTTCCCAATCCATACACCAACAGGAGCAGGATCACAAGGACGGCGACAAGTGTCAGGGCAACGTTGGTGAGTTTTTTATCCATCTTCTTCTCCTCTTTAGTAGTCAGATGTGTGCCAACGCTTCAGCTCTCATAAACCGGCCGGTTCTGCTGAGTCGCTCCAGGTTGAGAGACAGCAACGAGGTCGGAACGAGGCGGTTGGCTTTGAGTCGATCGAAGTCGTGTAATACATCCTGCGGCTTTCCATCAGCAATCAGGTGCCCATCCGCAATGATCAACACACGATTGGCGTAAATGACTGCCAGGTCAACATCGTGCGTGATGAACAAAATGGCTTCAAAACCGGGTAATTGCAGGATCGAATCCATAAAATTCATATAGTTCTGATAATCCTGTCCGGCAGTCGGCTCATCCATCACAAGGATGCGGGACTGCATTGCAAGGATCGCCGCAATGCTTACGCGCTTCTGCTGGCCGAAA
>DASWKT010000181.1:0-10407 GCA_036396515.1 Anaerolineales bacterium
GTTGCTGTTTACGGCAACATTATTTTTCACGCTGGGTGAAGCATTTCTGCTCTTCCCCATTATGTGGCCGCTACAACTATATGCTCTGCCTGCCATTGGGATAGACTTACTCCTTCTCGGGTTCTGCATTGCGTGGTTCGACGCCTTCGATGAAGGTGAGACCTTGCTGCCTGGTATGATCCGTTCCCTGGCATTGACTCTGATACTGGTATTGATCTTCGCAGGGCAAGTCGGTTTTGTCATCGCCATCCAGACTGGCCCCACCGAAGGAATGCGCACGCTTCTGATTACAACAATCTTTGCATCCATACTCATCGCGGTGTTTGGAAATACATTGGAAAACAAACTGGATGGATTTGCATTTTCAAACATCCAGGCCGTTCGCGAGGCACGGGCTCGTCTCAGCACGGAATCAGCCATACTATCCAGAAAGGATGCGAGAATCAATTTGTCTGCATTGGATGAACACGAACGCTCGCGTCTCACGCGGCGCGCCCTCAGCCACTTCGGGAATCTCACTCGGTTGGCATCCAGCCCACTGACAGGGCTTCCGGTCATCGAAAGAAGGTTGAAAGCACGCAACACGCCGGATACCACATTAGACCGCGCCGCCGAACTGAAATCGCTCCTGACGGAAGCGATCCAGAAGCTCAAACCAAAAAGCGAGAAAGAGTTCGAGACCACAGATGAATGGCGATTCTATAACGCGCTATATTTTCCGTATGTGGCGGGATTGCGCCCCTATAGCCGCAATCAGGAAAAAGAACTGGCAGCGTACCAGAGAGAAGCGATGGACTGGTTCCGGTCCTTTGTGCCCGAGCGGACCTTGCATAACTGGCAGAACGCGGGGGCTAGACTGATCGCGAATGATCTGTGGGAGAATAATTTTCCATAACTGGCAGTAGATGGCAGTATTTTTCGTGGCAATGGCAGTCTCCGATACGTATCATGAGCGCAAATCTAATCTACGGAGGCTCAAATGTCCACAAATAATTCATCCCTTCTCAAGAACACCCTGTTAGGCAACAGTGCGTTCTCATTCACAAGCGGGCTGGCTGCTGCGCTATTCTCAAAAGCAATTGCGAACTTTCTCGGATTATCTGCGGCATGGATCATCCTTGCGCTAGGCATTGGTTTGATCTTGTACGGAATTGAGATTTATATGGGCGCAAAAGCAGAACCGGTCAACAAAAGCCTTGCAACATTCGCAGTCTATGCCGATTTCGCCTGGGTGCTTGGAAGCGCGGTGCTCATCTTTGCAGATCTCGTTGATTTCACTACGGCAGGAAAGTGGGCCATCGCCATCGTCGCGGATATTGTGTTGGTCTTTGCGATATTACAGTATGTAGGGTTGCGAAGATTAGCCAGATAGGACAAAAGGTGACAGCCACTTTTTTGAAAGTGAGTGACTGTCACCTTAAAAATTTTCTATCGGTTGCCTGCCCGCATACCCCGCTTCGACCTCATGCCAAAAGGCAATCTCCCCTTCTCCATACTGCCAGCACAAATAAATTTCGCGTTCCTCTCTCAAGGCAGGGAAATCCAATAGGCCCATGTTAATATCCTTGATTAACGCGCCCGTTTCGAGAATGCGATGGACAAGCGCGTCCAGTTTTTCAAAGTCCTGAACCATATTGCTCAAAGCACGGTTACCGCCATTCCCTGCGGACTTTTCGATGGCGGGCCAGGCTTCGGGCTGGTTTGCAAGGATCTTCTGGCGGATCGCTTGCACTTCATCCATCAACGGGCGGATGGTAGTTAATGTTTCGTTAGCTTCTTGAAGAGTAAAGTAGCGGGGCATGGGGAAAGTATACACCAAATGAAAAGGACGACCTTTTGGTCGTCCTTAAACTTCAAATCTTCACTCTCCTCAATCGCAAACTATTGCTCACCACAAATACGCTGCTAAATGCCATCGCGCCAGCCGCGAGCATAGGATTCAAATATCCGAGCGCAGCCGCGGGGATGAGAATTACGTTATAGAAGAATGCCCAGAACAGGTTTTGCTTGATCGTTTTCAGCGTCTGGCGCGAAAGAGAAATCGCACGCGCGACACCCCGTAGGTCACCGCTCATTAATGTTACCGGCGCGGCGGCCATGGCGACATCCGTTCCTGTGCCGATCGCAATACCAACATCGGCCTGGGCAAGGGCGGGTGCATCGTTCACACCGTCGCCGACCATTGCCACGAGCGTGCCACCCGCCTGAAGCTTTTTTACCTCAGCAGACTTTCCCTCAGGAAGAACTTCCGCAAGCACAACATCAATTCCTACTTGTTTCGCAATTGCTTCAGCAGTCTTTCTGTTATCGCCCGTGATCATCGCGACCTTCAGGCCCATCTTGTGGAGTTCAGCAATCGCTTCCTTCGAGCCATCCTTCAACGTATCTGCAACGGCAATCAGGCCCTCCACCTTCTCATCGACCGCAACCAGCATCGCCGTCTTTGCTTCAGATTGCAGCCGCGTCACTTCGGATTCGAGTCCGTTCAACGAGTAGCCGCGCGTTTCCATCATGCGGATATTGCCTACGGCAACGTTTCTTTCCTCCACCTCAGCCTGCACGCCTTGACCAGGCACGGCCTTGAACCCGGAGAGTTCCGCCAACGCTATTCCACGCGTGGTCGCCTCCGCCCAGATTGCCTCTCCTAACGGATGTTCGCTTCCCTTCTCCACTGAAGCCGCAAGACGAAGCAACTCGGCGCTTGTCACTCTGTTACTGGTCACTATATTGGTTACCGCGGGTTGACCTTTGGTAATCGTCCCGGTTTTATCGAGAACCACCACACTGACCCTGCCGGCGCGTTCTAATGCCTCACTATTGCGGAACAAGATCCCCGCTTCCGCACCTTTGCCCGTCCCGACCATAATGGCGGTGGGCGTGGCAAGCCCCATCGCACATGGACAGGCGATCACCAGCACCGCGACCATATTGATCAAGGCGCGCGTGAATTGCTCATCAATTTGAGGCCCCAGCAAATACCAGCCCGCGAACGTGAGAAGGGCAATCACGATTACGATTGGTACGAATACAGCCGAGACCTGGTCTGCCAGTTTCTGGATTGGGGCTTTGCTGCCCTGCGCATCTTCAACTAACTTGATGATCTGAGCAAGGGCAGTCTCTTTTCCAACTTTTGTAGCTTCAAATTTCAACAAGCCAAGCTTATTCAACGTCGCGCCGATGACGGGGTCACCGGGCTTCTTTTCAACAGGAAGCGACTCGCCCGTGAGCATGGATTCGTCAACTGCGCTACGCCCATCGATGACTACCCCGTCCACAGGGATCTTCTCACCGGGTCTAACGAGAACGATGTCGCTCACGCGCACCTCGTCTATGGGCACTTCAGTCTCAAGACCCTGACGGACGGTGTGCGCAGTCTTGGCGCGCAATCCCATTAACTTCTTGATCGCCTCGGATGTACGTCCTTTGGCGCGCGCTTCCAAAAATTTCCCAAGCCGGATCAGTGTGATGATCACCGCCGCGGTCTCATAATAGACGTGTCCTGAAATAATCCCGAACGTGATGAACATCGAATAGATGTATGCCACCGAAGAACCCATCGCGATCAACACGTCCATGTTGGCGGAGCCATTGCGGAGCGATTTATAAGCACCGACATAATATTGCCAACCCACATAGAATTGAACAGGAGCAGCCACGATCATCATGGCGTAGTGCACCCAGACTTCGTGCGCCCACATGCCGAGCAGACCAAAATCGCGCGCCATGGAAAAGGCAAACAACGGCACCGTAAAAATCAAGCCGATGATGAGCAGGCGGCGCTGTTCATTGATCTCGTGCTCGCGCGCCGCGGCTTCGGCGTCTTCTGCTTCCCCGCCAAGCTCCACCGCTTCAAACCCTGCATTGGCGACTGCGCGTCGCAACTCTGCCTGCGTAATGATCGTCGGCACATATTTAACACGTGCTTTCTCGGTAACGTAAGCTACCTGCGCCTCGAGCACGCCTTCAAGATTGAGCAAAGCCTTTTCGAGACGGCGCGCGTCATTATCATCGGACAGACGCTTGATGATCAGTTCCGCTTCACCTGTAGCAACACCATATCCCGCGCGCTGCACGCGCGCGATCATATCCGCAAGACCCAGTTTGGTGGAATCAAATTCAACGGTCGCGCGTTCCGATGAGAGATTGACGACTGCTGTGTTCATGCCCTCAAGCTTCTTGAGATTGCGCTCGACCGTCGCGACACAGTTCGCGCAGGTCATGCCTGTGATCGGTAATGTTAATTGTTTCGTATCGCTCATATTCAACTTTCAACCAACAGGTCGGATTGGACATCCGGCTGGAAACGCTTACAATGTGATCAACCCTTCAACGGGATAATCGATCTCAGCCAACAGTGTCCTGATCTTCTCTTCGCTGGCGGGCGCATCGAACGTGATTTCAACTTTCTTGGTCGCTTGGTCCGCCTTCACGGACTGAACGCCTTGCAGTTCACCCACTTCCATTTCGATGGTGTGAGTGCAGTGTCCGCAGTGAATTGCGGGGACCGAATAAGTTACTGTGGTCATGTTTATCTCCTACAAAAATCGATTTCGAATATCTTAATCTTGGGCAACGACAATCAATTCGCCAATCATTCCGGCTTCCTTATGCCCTGCAATCGAGCAAAAGATTTCATATGTGCCGGGCTGCAAGGGAGTAAATCGCAAAACAGCTGATTCTCCCGCTTTAGCAAAAAAATGCAAATCATATTCAGGCTTCTCCATCTGGTGATGCTCGGCAGGACCACTCTCGCTGGCTTCAACATCGGACACGGTGATTTTATCAACTACAAAATCATGCTCGACCGCACCAATATTCTTCAGTGTCAACGTTATGGGCTGCCCGGATGGAACGCTGATTGATGCAGGTTTATATGCGAAATCTGTAGCTTCAACTGTAACTTCTGTTGCCGACTGCGGCGTCCCTGCGCATCCCGCCAGCAAGAGCGCAAGAACAAGAATAAAGAATATCTTACGTGACATAATCAACCTCTTTATCCAACCTACACTTTCGCAGACATTTCGAATACTTCGGTGATTTCCTTCAACACCCTCTCGCGCTCTTTGGGATTGTTCCCTTTAATGGCAGTAATTACACAGGAATTCAAATGATTTTCAAGGATCTGCGTGCTGACCTTGTTCAAGGCGGCATCAATGGCCTGTATCTGACGGATGACGTCGATGCAATAAGTATCCTCTTCCACCATGCGGATCACGCCGCGCAGGTGGCCTTCAATAGTCTTCAAACGCCGCAGGGTATTTTCGTTTTCCATTATTTCCTCGATCTTTCAGGCGCTTTCTAATCAATAAATCTTACCCCCCCCAGGGGGGTGGGGTATTACTATGATAACACATGGATTTATTTAGGGTCAAGTGCTGCTTCCCTAATAGATGTCATCTCTTTTGACTGAAAATTGTCCTATACGAGTAGAATTGACCTATGAAAATAGACTCTGAAAATCTGCGGCGTGTAAGCGTATTCAAAGATGCCACTGATGAAGATTTGAAGCTGTTGGCTCAGCGAGGCATCCTGCGGTCCATTGAGGAGGGCGAGTTTTTCTTTTTTCAGGGTGATCCAGCTAAATATCTTTACATTTTGATCACGGGGCGGGCGAAATTAATGCAATCCAACCAGTCCGGGCAACAGGTCAATTTGCGGACGATCAACGAGTGGCAGATGTTCGGCGCACTGGGCGTTGTCCGTCCGAATGCGGCTTATCCTGTCACTGCACAGGCACTTGTACCGAGTACCGCCCTTGCTATTGAAAGCGATTTCCTGAAAGAAATGATGCAGACCCGGCCTTATCTGAATGTTGGCCTCATGCAATTGATGACAGGCTACATCATGGAAATGCAGGAGCGTTATCGGGAACTAGCGACCGAACGGGTGGAACGCCGCATCGCTTTGACCGTTTTGAGGATGGCCGGGCAGATTGGCAAACGCCTTGGGGAGGGTAAGCCAATGGTTGAACTTCATCTGTCACGACAGGATATAGCCGAGGCCGCGGGCACTACTCTTTTCACTGTCAGCCGCGTGCTGGCAGAGTGGGAAAGACAAGGCCTGGTTGAAGCAGGCCGCGAGCGGATCGTGATCCGCAATCCGCATGGGCTGGTACAGATCTCGGAGGGATTGGATCAATAACCGATTCTGGGTTCAGCACAAAAGGCACGCCTGTAGCGTGCTTTTTTCATTTTCAGTTATTTGCGCTAGCGCAATGAATATTCTGACCAAAAGGAGTATCTTTGCAGCTAATGGACACACCCTTGATCCACGTTCGGTTGACTGTTGAAGAGGTACTGCAGAGATGGCCAGGTACATTTTCAGTTTTCATGGCAGCAAAGACAAAGTGCCCTGGCTGTTTTATGCAGCAGTTCTGTACGCTTAAGGATGTAGCGGAGACCTATCAAATTTCATTGCAGGATCTGATGCAGGACTTGGAAAAAAGTGCCCAATCAAATAATCATAACCAAAGGAGTACCCTATGAAAATCTCGTTTAAAATTTTTAGTCTGCTGATTGCCATTACCGTGCTGATTTCTGCCTGTGCAGGTCCAAATGCAGTGGCTGTGCAAAGTAGTAATAGCACCGGTAGGCTGGTCGAATATGCGCTGACCTCCAGTATGGAGGAAGGTAAGATGATTTTTATTGGCGAGGGCGGAGCCATTGATGGTGTTGTCAACCCGACCCTGAGTGCAAATGCCGGGGATACAATGAAGGTCACCCTGATCAGCGGGGAAGGCGTGGAGCATAATATCAGCTTCCCCGACTTCAATGCCACCTCGGAGAATGTGGTGGGCAAAGGAACCAGCACCACCATCGAATTTGTCGTTGACAAGGGCGGCTCATTCACGTACATATGTTCGGTAGCCGGTCATAAAGAAGCCGGTATGTTCGGAAAGTTCGAAGTGACTGGTAGCACGGCCAGCGATTCTGAGCCTGCCGCTCCACCAGTAAGCAACAATGCTGCACCAAGCGGACCTATGGTTGTCAATAACCCTGCAACCACAGGAGCAGATGTGGTCCGTGACCCGACTGAAATCCCTACTCCTATCGGGCCGCGCGAACCGACGACTGTGCGCATTGACCTGGAAGCCGTAGAAATCGAAGGCCAGCTTTCCGACGGAACAACCTTCACCTACTGGACATTCAATGGCAAAGTGCCCGGGCCTTTCTACCGTGTGCGCGTCGGCGACACGATCGAAGTACACATGCGGAACCTGACGAACAGTACGATGGCACATTCTGTAGACTTCCACGCCGTGACTGGTCCGGGCGGAGGCGCGGTCATGACCCAAACTGCTCCTGGGGAAGAGACAATGTTCACGGCGAAAGCGCTCAATCCCGGTTTGTATGTGTACCATTGTGCAACCCCGATGGTTGCTCAGCATATTGCCAACGGCATGTATGGACTGATCCTGGTCGAGCCGGAAGAAGGGCTAGCCCCCGTGGACCACGAGTTTTATGTGATGCAGGGCGAAGTCTATACCAATGAAGCTTTTGGTTCCACCGGTCTTCTTACAGAAAACATTCAGGCACTTCTCAACGAGGACCCAGAGTACCTGGTGTTCAACGGCGCCGTAGGAGCCTTAACCACACAGAAGCCACTCAAAGCGAATGTCGGTGAAACCGTACGCATCTTCTTTGGTGTGGGCGGCCCTAATTTCACCTCTTCCTTCCACGTCATTGGTGAGATCTTCGATCGTGTCTTCGATCAGGCATCTCTGACATCTCCCGCCCTGACGAATGTTCAAACCACAACGGTGCCGCCCGGCGGCGCGACCATGGTCGAGTTCGGACTTGAAGTGCCCGGCAATTACATCCTCGTTGACCATGCGCTTGCACGGCTACAGCGCGGCCTGGCAGGTTTTCTAGTGGTGGAAGGCTCTGCAAATCCCGAAATCTTCGACGGTACGCCGATGCCCGGCAGTGGACATTGATAACCAAGTGACAAGTTCTAAAAAAGCCTGCGAACATCGCAGGCTTTTTAGATTATTGATACAACCGCTGGAATAATTCTTGTGCGGAATTCAGCAGCTCTGGCTCATTTGATGGGGAGATATGACCGCTGATAAAGCTCTTGAGCGAAATTCAGCAGTTCTTGCTTATCTGATGCTGAGAGTGTCTGCTGGCTACCAGTTCCCATTAATATCAGAGTCACAAGCATGCGATCTGAAACACCTTTAGGATCAGATGCATCGATATTTACGTTTCCGTATTTCGTCAGCCATTCATGGAATTTTGCCATTTCATCTTCGGATAAAACATCAATCAGGCGCGTTTCAACGTATAGACCTCCTTTGCAGGAACTCACATGAACCTCACCGGAAAGGTAGACTGTCATAGAGTCGCAAAAGCCGGCAATGCCACCTTCACGTTTCCAGGTCATGGCTACAGTGGCAGGACGAATTTGAGTCCCACCTTCATTCGTACGATATTCCACTTGCGTGCCATTTGCTTCCAGGATCACACGAAAACCGGGTGTGATGACCTGCGTGCAGGCAAGTCCTTCCTCCTGGACACCCAGGCAGCCATCAGGCCATTCCACAGCTTCGGTGGAGACCAATTTTATTTCGTCGACCGATAGACCTAAATTCTCAGAAAGAGCCTTGAGCGCGGCCCGTTGGGCGGGAGTCAAATCCACAGGAATCTGAGTCGGTGTCGGTTGTCCATCAATGATCGGACCCTCGGTTGCTTGCGCCTCAGGCGAGCAGGCTGTAACGATCAAGTTCCACAATGCGATACCAATCAAAACCTTTTTCATTCTTACTCCTTTACTGTTTAGACGTATGAGCCATTAATTTGTTCCGAAAAACTGTATAATCGGCTCATGCGATATTGCCTGATTCTTTGCTCGTTGTTGATTTCAACAGCGTGTACTTTGCCGAGAGCCAACCCCGATGAGCAAATACAACAGGCTGTGGCAGCAACTCTGGCGGCGATCCCAAAAGCCACTATCAGTTTCCCTCCGACACCGATTCCACCGATTCCAACTGCCACACCTTTCGATCTGACAGGACTATTTTGCGAATACCAGTTTTGCATTGGCCATCCTGCTGACATGGCATTCTACGATGTCAGCGCGGTCAATAGTAATCAGGCGAATCCCAGCTCCTATCAGACCGGGCTGATGGCTGCTTACAGTGGCAATCTGCTTTTCCAATTAATGTGGCAATTTTCCCCCGACACTTCCGATCCGCGCTTCATGCTCGATCTTATTCTTGAAGATGGATTGGATACAAGCGTCGGCACCCCGGAAGTGAAGCTGATCCGCGATATGAATGTGGTCTACACCCCGATCACCACCACGGCGACAACCGTCCTGCCTTTTGGCGGCGCAGCGGCCTGGACATGTGGAGATCGTGTGTTCGCATGGAAGGCTTACACGCCAGATGAAGCTTCACCAGCCGGATTATTCGACACCACTCTGTCCCGATTCGCCTGTAAAAAATGAACCGATCGATCGCTACACCGCGCGGATCAGTCACCATTCGTCATGCCAACCCGGCAGATGCCACGACTTTTCGCGAATTGCGTTTGGAAGCCCTGCAAGATAGCCCCATCGCGTTCAGCGCAGATTACCAGCAGAACTTAGATCAACCGGCAAAATACTGGGAAGATCGGCTCACAATGGAGGCGGATGAAGCGAGCATCTTCCTTGCCGAACATGAAGGTAAACTAATTGGCAAGACGGGCATTGCCCGCGGAGGTTCGCTAAAAACAAGGCACAGCGCCTGGATATGGGGAGTCTACGTAACACAGAAATGGAGAGGCTTGCGCGTCGCTGAAGAGCTGATCAATTCGTGCTTTACCTGGGCAAAAGCAAGAAAGATCCTTCTTGTAAAATTGGGCGTTGCTGCAACAAATACACCAGCCATCCGCTGTTACGAACGCTGTGGTTTTTCAACCTATGGAACCGAACCACGTGCCATTTTTTACGAAGGAAAATATTACGACGAATTTTTGATGTCCTGTGCGCTGGACGAATCATGACTCACCAGACCCACTTTACAAAGCAATAACAAATCCGCTGAAACGGCGATCCTTGCACTGAGGGCACATGTCGCAGAACTGGAAAGCTGCACTGATTTTCTATATACTCATCTGGGCGTTACACATATCCAGAACCTGGCATGAGAGATTCGTTGACGTGCCAAAATGGAGGAAACTGAAGCGGCCATCTGACTGCCTTGAAAATTTATTGCGTTGGGATTTCTCCCGCCAGCTCTTTGTCAATCACCTGTTGGAAAACGTCCAGTGGCTGTGCGCCGACAATCGCCAGGCCGTTGATAAAGAAGGTCGGCGTCGAGCGAATGCCCAGGTCGATGGCGAAATCGGTGTCCATCTGGACCGCCTCCTGATATTTGTGTTCCGTCATACAGGCTTCAAAGGAGGTCATATCCAGGCTGAG
>DASWKT010000182.1:0-2694 GCA_036396515.1 Anaerolineales bacterium
TCTGCAATAAGGCATGGTTTTCGTTCATCAGCTCGCCAAGCATATCGCTTTTGCCTGCTTCAATGGCGCGGCGCGCCGTAAAAGCGATCTCCCCTATCTTATCGAACAGACTTTCCCAGCGTGATTTGTCATTCATCCATAAACGCCGCACATCGGCAACTGATTCTTTCGTCGGTGCGGAGATCCCTGTATCGCCAATGACAATCGTGAATGGTTGTCCTACTTTGAATGTCTCGATGGGTTGTCCTTTGATGAAGTAAACGGGCCTGGCATAGGTGACAACCGTGTTATCAATCCCTGAGGGTGTGCCGTGATGGAGTTTCTCGATTTCATAAGTAAAGGCGTTGATCTCTTCATCTGTCATGGTCTGATTGAGATGAGACGACAACGCGTGAACCAAGGCTACCGTCACCGCCGTGCCGGAACCGAGTCCGGCAGCAACGGGGATCGTTGAAGTAATTTTTATTTCAAGATTTGGAAACGGGGAAACGCGCCAGAGAAATAAAAAGTTATGTATAACGGAGGCAATCGGATGGTCAGAAGGAAGCGTATTCAGCTCGGCGTGGAGGTTGATGTCCGGAGCGTCGATCCAGATCCCTGCGCGGGAAGAGTCCAGGACTTCGACATCCGCCTGAACCTGTGTGACGGGCACAGCCAGCGCGGGTCGTCCATAAACGACCGCGTGTTCGCCAAACAAAATGATCTTGCCGGGCGCGGAGGCTTTCACGATAAATAGAACACGGCGATCACAGCCAGACCCCAGAATAAAACTGTGAATTGCAGAGGGCGGTCTTTGAGCGCGACTTCGTCCGGCGCCCCGGCTGCGTGGCCGGTCTGGATCAATTGCAGATAACGAAAGATGCCGTAGACCACAAACGGGATGGTGAGCATCATACTGTGATTTTCAGGCAGGTTGGGCGCGGAGAAGGTGTAGAGGGAATAAGCCACGATGGTCATGCCAGAAACTATGGTAATGTATTGATCGAGCAAGGGAATCGTGTAGCCATCCAGTACTTTGCGGTGCGCGCTGGCTCCGTGTGCCAGAAGATCCATTTCGGACCGGCGTTTGCCTAGGGCAATATAAAGAGAGAACAATATGGTAAGCATATACAGCCACGGCGAGAATCGTTCCACAGTGATCAGCGCTACACCCGCAGCCACGCGTAAAACAAAGCCAGATGAAACAATCAGCACATCGATAATAGGCACGTGCTTGAGCCAGCGAGAATACAGCAGGTTGATGGCGAAATACAGCGCGATCATGCCAGCGAACACAGGTTCGAGCAAATAACCCAGTGACAATGAAATCAATGCCAGGATATACGCGGCGCCCTGTGCCACGCCAACAGGCAATTCTCCTGAAGCAAGCGGACGATGTTTCTTTTCAGGATGCTGGCGGTCAGCTTCGATATCGGAGATGTCGTTGAGCAGATACACGGCGCTTGAGATCAAACAAAAGAAAAAGAATCCCTCAAGGGTTCGCAAAAACGGCTCGAGCGAAAACAATTGCTTATCGAAGATCAATGCAAAAAAGACGAAGCCATTCTTCGTCCATTGGCGCGGGCGCATGGCTTTGATGAGGGCTTTTAGCATGCGATTATTTTACCTGATAGAAGTAAAATACATCCATGCCCAAAGTTCGTTTGGATGTGCTGCTCGTCGAGCGCGGACTCGCGGAATCACGCGCCAAAGCCCAGGCAATGATCATGGCGGGACAAGTGCGCGTTGCGGATCAGGTTACGCTCAAGCCTGCCACCTCCATCTCAGCCGATTCCGTTGTGACAGTTGATTCCGGTCCGCGCTTTGTCTCGCGCGGCGGCGAGAAGCTGGACGGCGCGCTCGAGTCATTTGACATCGATGTAACGGGCCTTGTCTGTGCCGATGTCGGCGCATCGACTGGCGGCTTCACGGATTGTCTCCTGCAACGCGGCGCGGCAAAAGTCTACGCGATCGATGTAGGCAAAGGAATCCTGCATTGGAAACTGCGCAATGACCCGCGAGTTGTTGTCATGGAAGAGATCAACGCGCGCTTTGTGGAGGCTCTGCCTGAGAACGTCGATTTTGTAACGATCGATGCTTCTTTTATTTCGTTGAAGATTTTGTTGCCAGTGGTCAAAAAATGGATTCAACCTAACCCCCCATTCCCCCCTTCCCGCCTCGGGAAGGGGGGTGAGAGGGGGTCAGGTCAAATCATCGCCCTCATCAAGCCCCAATTCGAAGCAGGGAGGAAAGACGTCTCGCGCGGCGATGGGGTCATCCGCGACCCTGAAATACATAGACAAGTACTGCTTGATGTTTTAGGCTTTGCTCAGAGAGAAGCCTTTGGTATTCGCGGGTTGATTAAGAGTCCGCTCTTGGGGCCGAAAGGGAATGCTGAGTTTTTAGTATGGCTAACTACAGACGAAACACAGGGTGCGCCCCTAGAAGAAATAGTCAACGCCTTGTTTTAGGGATTCGGTTGCCACACTGCTTCGTATTCTACTGCTTCACTGGTAGTCAATTGAATCGGTTGTGTTGATGGATCCTTCAACATTTTTTCAATATCGAAACGGTATAAGTCTGTTTTACTGCCATCCTCATTCGTTGCAATTGTCATAATTACATAGCTTCCATCCGGCGACCAGGACCGCTCTAAAACTTGAGCAGTCTTAACGGAAAAGTTAGTAAGTTGCCTGAATTCAGAACCATCTGCGC
>DASWKT010000183.1:0-10897 GCA_036396515.1 Anaerolineales bacterium
CAAGTGCCAATTTCTGCCTTGGTCAGCGCGACCACGTTGAATGAAGAACGCTTGCACGAAATCCATGAGAATGGCGTGGATATCATCGGCGTTGGTTTGGACGCAGTTACCGAAGAACTATTCGAATCCACACGTGGCAAAGGGACGAAAGGTCCGCACAGTTGGGACTATCACTGGCGTATCATTGGCGCCGCCCGGCATATATATGGTCCGATGAAAGTCAACTGTCACATCATTGTTGGCTTGGGCGAAACGGATCGCCAACTCGTGGATATGCTTTTTCAATTGAAAGAAGAACAGATTTCTGGCTATCTATTCTCTTTTAATCCCGAACCCGGGACGGCCATGCAGAATGTCGCACGCGCACCGATTCACCGCCTGCGGCGCATTCAGTTGGTGAAATATCTCATCGAAAATGAGGGATTACAGCGCGAAGCCCTGTTCTTTGATGTTGACGGAAATATTTCTCGAATCGATGCACCTGGAATAATAGTTGAAGTAGCGGTTAACACAGGCCTGCCTTTCATGACCAACGGCTGTCCCGACCGCGCGGGTGAAGTGGCATGTAACCGACCCTATGGCTCATATCGACCGGGTGAGGAGCATCGTGATTATCCGTTCCAGCCAAATACCAATGACCTGATCATCATCCGCCAGCAAATGCGGTTGGAGGATCTTTGGGCAAATCTAAACCCTGTCAGCCTAGAGTCCAACGTACCCTGACGTTGAAACAATGAATGCCATCCGCCTCCTCAATCTTGGATTGGTCCCGCCCTGGCAAACACAAGCGGTCTATCACCTGTTGGCTGAACGCATGAGTGCCGACGAGTCAGATACCATTATCATCTGTCGTCCGAGAGCACCGTATCTTTGTCTTGGCTACCATCAAGTTTTTGAGAGCGTCTTCGATCCAGCTGAATGTGAGCGGCGCGGACTATCGGTTTTTCGTCGTAGGCTTGGAGGCGGCGCGACCTATCTTGATGAGAACCAGTTGTTCTATCAGTGCATTTTTCATCACACGCGCATGCCCGCCATGCTCGCAGATATTTATGCCCTCACCCTGGCCGCGCCTGTAAACACTTTGAAGAGACTCTGTCTTAACGCCGAACTGCGTGAAACAAACGAAATCGAGGTGGATGGCAAACGTATTGCGGGTACAGGCGGCGGGCGAATTGACGAAGCTTGCGTTGTCGTTGGCAATCTGCTTTTCGATTTTGACTTCGAAGCGATGTCATCAGTCTGGCGGACTCCTTCGGCTTCATTTCGACAACTTGCAATGACTGCTCTTCATGAGCGGATTACTACGCTGAAAGAACTTACGCCTGAGACGCAGCCCGCGCCTGTCACTGGTTTATTGATTCGCTCCTTCACCGAAGCATTCTCACGTCCCCTCCAATCTGACACGCTGACGCGTGAAGAGGTGATTGCCGCGCAAAACATTGCCGAAAAATTGACTTCAACTGAATTTCTATCTCTGCACAAAAAAGAAGCCATCGAACCAATGCAATCATTAAGAATATCAGCGCGTGCTTTAATCCACGCCGGCGAGACTCGCCTAGATGGTTACAATCTGCGCGGCAGTTTTTGGATTAGTCAGGATGTGATTCAAAGGGTGAAACTTGAATCGGACCCAGTGAGTGAATGGAAACTTGTTGAAGAAAAGTTGAAGGGGGTTGCTTTCAAAGAGTGGCAGGAGCAAATCCATGTTCAATGAGAATTTTCTGAAAGGCAAGAGGGCACTGGTCACGGGCGCTTCACGTGGCATTGGACGCGGCATCGCTCTTATGCTGGCTAAGGCGGGGGCGGATGTCATCGTCCATTACGCGCGAAAGACAAGTATGGCACAGGAAGTCGTTGCTGAGATTCAGTCCATGGGGCGTCGCGCAATCGCTGTCAAAGCCAATTTTGCTGAGAAAGAAAAAATCGAGGCGCTGTTGGATCACATCGAAGATGTCTTTGGCGGCTGTGACATCTTTGTCGCTAACGCCGCGACAGGTGGGTTTCGTCCAATGCTTGAAACGAGCGACAAGCATTGGGACTGGACGATGGATGTAAACGCGCGTTCCATTTTGCATTGTGTACAACGTCTCGCGCCGTATATGGAGCGCCAGGGTTGGGGGCGCGTCATAACGGTCACCAGCCTTGGCGGTGTGCGAGTCGTTCCTAATTACAGTGCGGTGGGATTATCGAAGTCCGTTGTCGAATCACTCACAAGATACCTCGCGGTGGAACTCGCACCGAAGGGAATCATTGTGAACGCCATCTCGCCTGGTCTTGTGGATACAGATGCCTTATCGAATATTGATGTCAATGTTTCTTCCACACTCGAGTATGTGCGTCGGCGCAATCCGACTCGTCGCCTGGTCACCCCAAAGGATATTGGCGAGGTAGCAACTTTTCTTTGCACCGAAGCGGCTGAAATGGTTGTCGGTCAGACTCTTTATGTGGACGGTGGATTCAGTCTGCTGACCGATTATTTTCCGGAACTTGCACATTCATTAGAGGTTGACTTATTGCAAGGAGAAAGATAGCGCCACATGAAAAATTATGGCTTTCTCATTGACCAGAGCAAATGTATCGGATGTCATGCCTGCTCCACGGCGTGCAAGTCTGAGAATCAAGTGCCACTTGGCGTATATCGTACATGGGTCAAGTATACCGAGACGGGCGCCTATCCCGATGTGCGCCGCCGCTTCCAAGTGACGCGCTGTAATCATTGCGCCAACCCGCCCTGCGTGCGTATCTGCCCCGTCAGCGCGATGTATCAGCGCAGCGATGGCATCGTCGAATTTGATCCGTCCATTTGCATCGGGTGCAAATCCTGCATGCAGGCCTGTCCCTACGATTCGATCTATCTCGACCCTGAGACGAACAGCGCGGCAAAATGTCATTTCTGTGCACATCGTTTGGATGTGGGCCTGGAACCCGCCTGTGTCGTTGTCTGCCCCGAACATGCGATCCTGGCTGGGGACTTGAACGACCCGGCTTCAGAAATAGGCCGACAACTGGCTACCGCCCAAGCAACGATCCGCAAGCCCGAGCAGGGGACAGGACCCAAACTCTTCTACATCAACGGCAACGACTGGTCATTGCACCCCACGGCTTCACCTGTAAGTGACTCCTACATGTGGGCAGACAAGATCACTGAACAGAACACAAGTCCGTATGAACCTCAATCGTTCCAATTGCCCGTGCTTAACGGTAGGTCACGCTTTGCTGGTCGAGTAGCCGAAGGTGTACACTTGCACCGCACGCAAGTGCAGGTGTCGAGACCCAAGCGTGACGAACCAAGATCCAAATCAGGGACTCCGATCCGCACGCCTCGCGAACAGGGACGACCGCTTAACGGTCCCGTCCAAATTGGCGGGCGTGTTGCTGAACACATGGTACAGACTGCCTATAACGCGCAACATAAGATCCAATGGCATTGGGAGCTACCGTCCTATCTCGTCACCAAGAACATCGCGGGCGGACTCTTCATGCTCCTTAGCCTAGGCATGGGACTTGATGCATTCACACTCGATTCGCTCACGTTCCTCGCCGCTGGCTTTACATCCATAACATTTATGCTTCTGACAGTTATCCTGCTTATCAAGGATTTGTCACAGCCACAACGCTTCTTGAATGTGCTGTTGCGTCCGCAATGGAAATCATGGCTGGCGCGCGGTGCGTACATCATGGTCACGTTTACTGCAGTGTCGGGATTATGGTGGTTGCTCGAAGGCGCGGCGTATTTGAATTGGCTTCCCGCTGATTTGGTTGCAGGCCTCCACCCCTTCGCCGCGTGGATTACTTTCCCGCTTGCGCTGGGCGTAGTTATTTACTCCGCCTTTCTGCTCGGTCAAGCTGAGGGACGCGACATGTGGCAGAGCAATATGCTGCCGTTTGAATTGCTCGCGCAATCGTTCGTAGTAGCGAGTGGTGTATTTCTTGCATTGAGCACGTTAATTTCATTCCCTACTGGTTTGCAAGGGTTTTTGTCGGTAGTCTTCCCTGTCAGCCTCGTGATCAATCTGCTCCTCCTGCTGGCGAACAAGTTTGCCATGCCTTATGCGTCCGAAATCGCCCTGCTTGCCTCGCGTGATATTACGCACGGTCACTACCGAAATCACTTTTGGTGGGGTGGTATCGCGCTGGGACATATCGTTCCGTTTGCGATATTCCTCATTGCTCCAATAACTGTCCCGTTCGCTGCGCTCGCTGCGATGGTTGGGTTGTTCTTCTACGAATATGCCTTCGTCATGGCGCCGCAGAGGATACCGAATTCGTAAGCAATACGGTGGTCGAGTAGACCCGTGCAAATCGGGGCGTATCGAGACCACCACGTTTCAGGAAAACTTTCTATTTGCAACTTACCGGTTGGTCTCCATACGGCGGACGAACACCGCCTACTCGACCAACGGCGTAAACCAATTACTGACCTCGAATCGAGCCCTCATGACCAAACCCTCAATTCCAAAGACTTCCGCAGGCACCTCTATCCCTCAGTTTTCCGCCTCTGATCGCAAACCCGTCAAACTGACTGAAGTTGTTCATCCCGACGGGCGCATCAGCCAGTACCCACCTCCGGAAGCCTGGGATGACTGGGTCGAATGGGACGGAAAAGCCTGGCCGCAGCATGTCGCACGGCGATATACACTCGTGCCGACTGTTTGCTTCAACTGCGAATCGGCATGTGGTTTGCTCGCCTACGTGGATAAAGAGACTTATGAGATTCGCAAGTTCGAGGGTAATCCTGTCCATCCTGGAAGCCGCGGACGAAACTGCGCCAAGGGCCCAGCAACTCATAATCAGGTCTATGACCCCGAACGGATTCTGTATCCACTCAAACGAGTTGGCAAACGCGGTGAAGGGAAATGGGAGCGTATCTCATGGGATCGAGCGCTTAGTGAAATCGCAGATAAAATGCGCGAGAGCCGCGCCCGACGCCGCGATGGGATTGTCTATCATGTGGGTAGACCTGGCGAGGATGGATACACCAATCGTGTGATCCAAGCCTGGGGCGTGGATGGTCATAACAGCCATACCAACATCTGCTCATCAAGTTCACGTGCCGGCTATAACTTCTGGACGGGGCAGGATCGGCCCAGCCCTGATTATGCTAACGCGCGTACGATCCTGCTAATTTCAAGTCATCTTGAAACGGGACATTACTTCAACCCGCACGCACAACGCATTATCGAAGCGAAAACCAACGGCGCGAAGCTGATTGTCTTTGATCCGCGTCTCTCGAACACAGCCAGCATGAGTGACGAGTGGCTTCCCACGTGGCCTGGCAGCGAGAACACGATTCTTTTGGCGATCGCCAACTACCTCATCCAGAATGACCGCTACAACAGAGACTTCGTCCGCAAATGGGTGAACTGGAAAGACTTCCTTGAATATGTTCGATCATCCACCTCAAGCGAATGGGACTCAATCCGAGCTCTACTCTCTAACCCTTCGACAGGCTCAGGGCGGCGTCTCCAATCTCCAGTCACCTTCGAAACTTTTGACACTGTCCTCAAAGCTCTCTACTCCGAATACACCTTCGAACGCGCCGCGAAAGAATCAGATGTTCCGATCGAACGAATCCGACAAGCTGCGAAATATGTCGCGGACTGCGATGGCAGACTCGCAACTCACGTCTGGCGAAGTGCGAGTGTTGGCAACCTTGGCGGATGGCAGGTCTCGCGCTGTCTCTTCTTCCTCAATGTTCTCACGGGGAGCATTGGCAATTATGGCGGCACATCCATGATCAACTGGAATAAATTTGTGCCAAAGCCGTTCAAGAATCCGCCGCCTATCCACGCCTGGAATGAATTGCATTATCCAAACGAATGGCCGCTTTCACATTACGAGATGTCCTTCCTTCTCCCGCACATGCTTGAAGAAGGGCGTGGGGACATTGACGTCTATTTCACGCGTGTCTACAACCCGATGTGGGTCAACCCGGATGGCTTTATGTGGCTCAAGGCACTGCAGGACGAATCAAAAATCAAATGCTATGTTGCGCTTACGCCCACCTGGAATGAAACCGCCTGGTTCGCCGATTATGTCTTGCCGATGGGTCACGGGCCCGAGCGGCATGACTTAATGAGTCAGGAGACTCACTCCGGACAATGGATTGCCTTCCGCCAACCTGTCCGACGTGTTGCCCTCGAGCGCGCAGGTACAAGGGTTGAATTCACCTATCAAGCCAACCCTGGCGAGGTCTGGGAAGAGAACGAGTTCTGGATTCAGCTCTCTGCCTGTTTTGATCCCGATGGTTCGCTCTGCATTCGACAATATTTTGAAAGTCCCTATCGCCCTGGCGAGATCATCACCGTTGATGAATACTATCAATGGATTTTCGAAAACTCCGTGCCGGGACTTCCCGAAGCCGCTGCGAAAGAGGGATTGACTCCGCTTGCATACATGCGGAAGTACGGCGTTTTTGAAGTCAAGAAAGAAAATTACGTCCCCTTTGAGAAAACGCTTCACGCGGGACCTGAAACTGGATTCGCCTCCGATGAGCAGGATCGTGTCCTCGATGCCTCCGGCGGAGTCATCGGCCTGATGGTGCATGGGCAGGCCAAGGCGGGGTTTGACACGCCGAGTCGCAGGTTGGAATTCTTCAGTCCCACATTGGCCGCCTGGGGCTGGAACGAGAAGCAGTACGTCATCCCCTGGTCTTTGAAGAGTCATGTTCATCCTGATAGCATTGACCGCGAAAAAGGCGAGATGATTTTGCTTCCCAATTTTCGGCTGCCCACACTCATCCATACGCGCAGTGCAAATGCCAAATGGTTGTACGAGATCAGTCACAAGAATCCAATTTGGATGAACCCTGACGATGCGAAACGGATCGGCGTGGACACCGGCGACCTTGCGCGCGTAGATACCGAGATTGGCTACTTTGTAGATAGCGTGTGGGTGACCGAAGGCATCAAACCCGGCGTGATTGCCATCAGCCATCATCTCGGGCGGTGGCGTTTGCAGGAGGATTCGGGCGTAAATAAAGGCGCCTCAAATTTAGTGAAACTCACTGACGATGGAAATGGTGGATTCCTGATGCGTGTGGTTCATGGCGCGCAATCCTATGAATCAAGCGATCCCGATACGAGCCGTATATGGTGGAGTGAAGTGGGCGTTTCACAAAACCTCACACATGGCGTACATCCCGATCCTGTGAGTGGAGTCCATTGCTGGCTTCAAAAAGCGAAGAGTGTCCGTAAAGCCAAAGACGATGAGCAAGTAGGCGATGTCTTTGTAGATACAAATTGCTCCATGGAGATTTATCGCCAGTGGTTAGCGACCACTCGCCCTGCGGACAAAGTCAGCCCCGACGGTACGCGACGACCGTATTGGCTCGCGCGCCCACTCAAGCCAACGCAAGAAGCATATAAGTTGCCCTAAAAACTTCTTTGGAAAGAGCATATGAGCCAAACATTTGCTTCACCCAGAATGGATGAGACCGCAGAACAGCCAGCTGACGAACCGGTCTGGACGTACCGTGGGTATCGTCTGAAAAGCGGCGAATTCGTTACGGCGATGGTCCATTTCTTCCGAGCTGAAGTCAATCGCGCCAATGTCTGGAGGCAGCGGCTGGACACCACAACCAACTGGGCGGTTGTCTCCACCGGTGCAACCCTGTCGATCGCTTTCAGCCAGCCGGACATCCATCACGCGATTATCATCCTCAATACCTTGCTGGTGATGTGGTTTCTGTTCATTGAAGCGCGCCGCTATCGCTACTACGAACTGTGGAGCTATCGAGTGCGGCTGATGGAAACGGACTTCTATGCGGCGATGCTGGTGCCGCCATTCCATCCATCGCCTGAGTGGGCAGAGAGCCTGGCTGAGAATTTACTTGCACCAAGTTTTCCGATTTCGATGTGGGAGGCATTTGGCCGCCGGCTTCGCCGAAACTATCTCTGGATCTTTCTTATCCTCTATGCGTCATGGGCGGCCAAGATCTGGCTTTTCCCTGTGCCTGCAACAACCCTCGCTGAATTCATCCATCGCAGTGCGGCCGGTCCCGTCTCTGGTGAGATGATGATCTTGCTGGGCTTTGTCGTTTATTCCTTCCTGATACTGGTTGCGATTGCTACGATCAGTATGACCCGCGCCACAGGTGAAATCCTGCCGCGCTTTGGGGAGGAAACTACCACTACGATGTTCACCTCACCAGGCAAAAGGAGAGGGGCTCGAGCTTTTCTTGCTCCACGGCATCGAAGACGCCAGTTGATGGCGCTCATCATCACAGACAAGGCAGAAGCTGTAGCCAGTTGTATTCTGACAGATCTCAGACGGGGGGTGACTGCTTTGTCAGGCAAGGGCATGTATACGGGCAAGGCACACTCTGTTTTGCTGTGTGCACTAACCGTAACGGAAGTACATAATCTGAAATCTGCTGTTGCGAAGGAAGACCCAACTGCTTTTGTTGTTGTATCGGCCGCGCAGGAAATTCTGGGACGCGGCTTCAATCCTCTTGCAGAGGCATAAATGCAATCGCTTGAATTGATCCTTCGTGAGAGCGCAAGCCGCCATAAACATTTGTGTCCACGCCAGGTGTTGGGCGCACGTATGTCATTGCTGGCGGCAGCGCTGCTTGGCCTTGAACTACCGCGCGCTGATAAAAGATTACTGGTAATTGTTGAAACAGATGGATGTATGCTGGATGGCCTTATGGCCGCGACCGGTTGTCACGTGGGAGGACGTACGCTTCGTATCTTGGACTTCGGGAAGATCGCCGCTACATTTGTGGATACCTATACCACAACAGCGCTACGCCTCGCGCCTGTCATGTGTTCACGGACCTTAGCATCCGCTTATGCCCCTGACGCCCGCAACAAATGGGAAGGTATGTTGCTGGGCTATCAACGCATGCCTGCCGGAGAGCTATTCAAAATCCAGTACGTGCAACTGAAGATTCCGGTGAAAGAAATTGTCAGTCAGGCAGGCAAGAAGGCCATTTGTGACGCCTGCGGGGAAGAGATTCTGAATGGCCGAGAGATCCAGCGTGAGGATGCAGTCCTGTGTCGTGCTTGTGCGGGAGATCGTTATTACCTTGAGGTGGATTTATCTGCTGTTCCAGCTCAGGAAGCGGCTCTAACAAGTTAGTTTGCGTTTCCCGAATCGAGCTGTACGCATTCATTAGACAGGTGCTTACCAATCTTACAGGGAGCGCACTGATTTGCATTGTTTACTGACTTAAGCAAAATGCAGTAAATGAAGATAAGAAAAAGAGAAATGATAGATCAAAATCAAGCCAAACGAATATCGCTTGCCCTGCCTATCCTCCAACGGGCGGATGCTCAACTGGTCCGAGAGTTCCAACGGGTCGCCTATCTAGCCAGGATACCTGCAGGTCATGATGTATTTCTCGAAGGTGATCAGGTGGGAGCAATTGCCCTGCTAATTTCTGGGATCGTGCGTGTTTACAAAATTGGCGAAACGGGACGAGAGATCACACTATATCGCTTTGGCAATGGTCAAAGTTGCATCCTAACCGCAAATGCGATTTTGAGCAAAAAAACTTTTCCGGCAATTGCCACAGTTGAAAAAGAGGCAGAGGCAGTAATGATTCCCGCTGCCATATTCCGCGATTGGGTGGTCCGCTACGACATGTGGAGGGAGTTTGTCTTTGATTTGCTATCACAGCGCCTATCCAGTGTTATGGCAATCGTGGATGAGATTGCATTCCGCCGCATGGATGCTCGTGTCGCTTCCTTGCTGCTGGCCCGTGTTCGGATGCAAAACCCGCTGCGGATCACCCACCAGGAAATTGCAGCAGAGCTTGGAAGTTCACGCGAGGTGATCAGCCGTCTGTTGGAGGATTTCAGCGAGCGCGGTCTCATTCGCTCTGGACGTAGTGAGATCGAGGTTTTGGACAAAGGGGGTCTTGCATCCTTATAAGTCCAGTTCCAGGCGGGATGGATTCCACTTGGGTGTGAATCCAACGCTTGTTCCGTATACAATAGGAAAGCTAGGTGACAAAGTCACATACAAAATCAGATCACTCCCCTATAATGAGGATTAAGATAATCAATCAAAAGGAGATAAAAATGAATCCGTTTGTTTCTTTTATGGCTTCAACCCCTGGCCGAATTACCCGTATTGTCGCAGGTATAGCTTTGATCGCCTGGGGCCTCATGAGCCTTGGAGGCACGACAGGCATTGTTGTGGCTTTCGTAGGCGCAGTTCCATTGTTGGCTGGTCTGTTCGATTTCTGCGTATTTGCTCCGCTGTTTGGTAACCCCATGAGCGGTCCAACCATTCGCGCGGGAAAGTAGCTACTCTCATATCGCAACAAAAGACATCACATTTCCACAAACGTGATGTCTTTTGTTTACTTTCCGCATGTTTATCCCCTTCTCAGATTTTTAAAAACCCTGCATGTATGCTCAACGGTATTGCGCCTTGCCAGAGGAGTTAAGCGAAATGCTATTACGTTAATATAAGGATATCAATTTGTCTCAATCAAACATTTTGAAGTCGTTCACTTTTGTTATTATACAATTTGCATGTCTCGGATTGATCGCTATCACTGGCCCAATTTTTCCAGGCAACAAACTCCTGTTGACGGTTGAGCTTTTGGGGCTGGCCCTTGGCATTTGGGCGGTGTTTGTGATGGGCATTGGAAACTTCAATGTGACGCCTGACCCGCTGAAGTCAAGCCGCCTGGTCACACGAGGACCTTACCGTTTTATTCGCCACCCAATGTACCTGGCCCTGCTATTGGTTACTTTGCCATTAGTAGCAACCGAATTTTCAGTGTTACGCCTGGCAATCTGGCTCGCGCTATTCATTGACCTGGTGGTCAAGCTCAATTATGAGGAGGGTATCCTTATGACACGGCTTGAAGGGTATCGCGATTATAGGCAACGAAGTTATCGTCTAATCCCATTTATTTATTGAATCTACCTTCAAATCT